>NZ_QPFC01000497.1:0-7833 GCF_003427465.1 Nocardiopsis sp. TNDT3
GGCGCGCGGGGGGCGGCGGGCCCCGGCCGGCGCCGGCGCCGGCCGGGGGCTCAGATGATCGGCGGGCGTCCGGCGCGGGTCATCCGCCACGCGGTCGACCAGCTGATCGGGGTGCGCGGACCGGCCTCCTCGCGCCAGCCCTCCCGGAAGCCCCCGAACCACGAGCGCAGCGCGTCGCGGTCGCGCTCGCGCAGCACGGTCAGCCCGACCCAGGTGCCGAGGTAGGCCGCGGCCAGGGGCCAGGGCAGGTTGCGGCGGGCCAGCCACACCCGGTTGCGGGCGTTGAGCCGGTAGAAGTTCTCGTGCCGGGTCGGCGCCACCGCCGGGTGGTACATCACCGCGTCGGCGTCGTACTCGATCCCGTAGCCCGCGTCCATGATCCGCCAGGCGAGGTCGGTCTCCTCGTGCGCGTAGAAGAAGTCGCCCGGCAGGCCGCCCCCGGCCTCGAAGGCGGTGCGCCGGATCGCGCACGCCCCGCCCAGGAACGTGGTCACCACGCTCGACTTGCGGGAGTCGCCCACGCGCAGGCGCGGCACGTGGCGGCGCTGGTCGGGGCCGCCGTCGGGGTCGGCGATACGGAAGGACAGCGCGCCCAGCGACGGGTCGGCGGCGAAGCGCTCGCGCACGTGGCGGGCGAGGTCCCTGGAGCGGTACCAGCCGTCGTCGTCCAGGAAGAGGATGATGTCGCCGCTGGTCGCGCGCACCCCGTGGTTGCGTCCCTCGGGGATGCCCACGTTCTCCGGCAGGCGCACCCGCGTGACGCCCTCGGGCAGCTCCGGCAGGTCCGCGCCGTTGCCGACGACCACGACCTCGACGTCCGCGTCCTCCTGCTCGAACACGCTGGTGATGGCGCGGCGCAGCTCGGCCGGACGGTTGCCCATCGTCAGCAGGACGCAGGACAGGGTGGGCGCGGACACCTGGGGGCGGCTCCGTTCGGCTCTGGGCGCTGGGGAGACCGTCACCTCCGGCTTCTCCGGGCTCGGTGAGGACGGAATCACGGGTGTGGCCATGGTTGCGACCGTTCAGTGGACGAAGTGTTACTGGAAGGTTGACACACGGCCAACGATCGCAGGAACAGACTAACGAAAGAATAAAGGGAAGGTGGACGGGACCGTGGACAGGGTAACCTGCACGGCCCCGTTCGTGACGTCAACGTCATCGGCGCGTCGTTCGTGACGCTCCGACCCGGTTCGGGCCGGGGGCGCCCGAAGTGTCCGCGCTATTCGAGGCGGCGCGAGGCGAGCACGCTCACGAAGTGCGCGAAGCTCATCAGCACGCCCACCGCGGCGCACGCCGCCACCAGGATCCGGGTGGCCGTCAGGTCGCCGAGGAAGGCGTCCACCACGGCCGCCACCACGACGATCAGGGACAGCTCCACGGCCTGGATGAGGCGGTGCACCTTCAGCGCCGAGGCCAGGCGGCGGGCCAGGCTGAGCCCGGACGAGCGCGGACGCATCGCCTCGTCCGAGACCTTCTCCGGCAGGCCCGCCTTGGCCCGCGCCACCACAACGTTGTCGGTCTCGGCCTTGATGAGCGCCACGCCGATCGCCGCGGCCATGCCCAGGATCACCCAGCCGCCCGGCTCCCACCCGCCCTGGGCGCGCACGCCCAGGCCGATGAGGAGCGCGATCTCGGACACGTAGTGGCCGATGCGGTCCAGGTAGATCCCGGCCACGCTGGTGCGGCCGGTGTAGCGCGCCACCTCGCCGTCGGAGCAGTCCAGCAGCAGGTACACCTGCACGAACAGCGCCGCCGCGATCGCCGACCACAGGCCGCCGAAGGCGACCACGACCCCGGCGAGCACGCCGAAGGCCATCATCAGGTAGGTGATCGGGTTGGGGGGGACGCCGAGCCGGACGAAGAACGTGGTCAGGTACGGGGACAGGTCGCGCATGTAGAGGCGGCCCGCCCAGTGCTCCTCGTTCGTCCTCTCCTTGATGCCGGCGGGCTGGCCGCCCGCGCGGACCTCAGCGACCGACGGCTTCGACATAGTCCTTGACGCTCCGTCCGATCTCGTCCTCGGAGAGGTTCAGGTGTTCCAGGATGGTGAACCGGCCCGGACGGGTGTCCGGGGCGTGGACCACCGCCCGTGCGAACTCCGCCTCGTCGAGTCCGACGTCGGAGGGCACGACGGGCAGCTCGTGACGGATCAGGCAGTCGCGGATCTCGTTCATCCGCGCCTGCGACCAGTCCAGGTGCCGCACCCGCAGGAAGGACGCGTACAGCGCGCCCAGCCCGGCGAGCTCGCCGTGGTTGCTGGTGCCCGGGTGGAGCTGGGTGACCGCGTGCAGGATCTCGTGGCACGCGCCGCTGGCGGGGCGGCTGGACCCGGCCACCGACATCGCCATCCCCGAGAGCACCAGGCCCTCGGCCAGCACCGTGAGGAAGGCCTCGGACTCCACCGAGTCCGGGCGGTGCAGGACCGCCTCGGCCGCGACCCTGGCGAAGGTGACGGACATGCCGTCCACCGGCTCGCCGTTGACCCGGCCCGCCAGCTCCCAGTCCTCGATGGCGGAGATGTTGCTGACCACGTCGCCGATGCCCGAGCGCACCAGGTGCGAGGGGGCCGCCCGGACGTAGTCGACGTCGATGACCACGGCGATGGGCATGGTCACGCCGATGGAGGGCTTGCCGCCCTCGTGCTCCAGCGAGCTGACCGGCGAGGCGATGCCGTCGTGCGCGAGGTTGGTGGCCACGGCCACCATGGGGATTCCCGCCATGGTGGCGGCGAACTTGGTCACGTCGATGGTCTTGCCGCCGCCGATCCCGGCGACCGCCTCGTAGGCGCCCGAGCGGAGCTTCTTGCCCAGCTCGGTCGCGGCGTCGACGGTGCCCTCCTCGACGTGGAAGACCTCGCAGTTGGGCAGGTCCAGCTCGGAGGCGATCTGCGCCCCCTGCCCCGGGCCGACGGCCACGGCGATGCGGCCCTCGGTGGCGATCCTGCGGTCGGCGAGCAGCGTCCCGAGGGAGGAGACGGCTCCCCGGCGCACGTCGATCGCCAGCGGGGAGGGGAGCATGCGGGCTAGTAGCGGCATGCGATCTCCCTCGCCTTGGCCAGGTCGTCGTGGTTGTCGACCTCGACCCAGTCCACCTCGCCGATCGGCGCCACGGCGACCTTCTCGCCGCGGTTGACCAGCTCCTGGTAGCCGTCCTCGTAGTACAGCTGCGGGTCGCGCTCCCAGGTGGCCTTGAGGGCGTCGGCGAGACGGGCGTCCAGGGAGCCCTCGATGAGGGTGGCGCCGATGTACTCGCCCGCGGCGGTGGCCGGGTCCATGAGCTTGGTGATCGTGCGCAGGTGGCCCTCCTCGTCCAGGGTCACCTTCATCTCCTCGTCAGCGAGGCTTTTCACGCTGTCCACCGCGAGGAGCAGTTCCGGTCCCCGTGCGGCGAGTAGCGTTTCCTCGACGCTCACGGGGTGAACCGTGTCGCCGTTGACGAGGAGGACGCCCTCGGAGAAGAACTCGCGCGCGGTCCACAGGGAGTAGGCGTTGTTCCACTCCTCGGCCTTGTCGTTGTGGCTGAGGGTGAGCTTGACGCCGTGGCGCTCCTCCAGTGCCTCCTTGCGCGCCTCGACCGCCTCCGCGCGGTAGCCGACCACGACGACGACGTCGGTCAGCCCGGCCGCCGCCAGGTTGCGCAGCGAGATGTCCATGATGGTCGTCTCGCCGTCGACGGGCACCAGCGCCTTGGGCAGGGTGTCGGTGTAGGGGCGTAGACGGCGCCCCGCGCCTGCGGCGAGAACCATTCCGAGCATGAGGGCGTGTTCCTCCTTAGTCGGGGAGGGCTCTCACGCCTCCCCGTTCGTTCCGGCGGCCGGTTGGCCCCCGTCTGCGTGGCCTGGTCGGGGGATCCGCGGATCCCCCTGGTCCGTGTCGCCCTCGCCGGGGGCGGCGCTGGCGCGTACGTCGGCCACCGGTGTCGCGCTCCAGGTGCGCACGGCCTCGCGGACGAGCAGCACCGCCAGGTATCCGGCGAGTATGCCGTAGGCGGGGGCGAGCGCGTGCAGCGCTCCCGCGACCGCGATGACGAGCATGCGGCCGTCCCAGCCGAGCGCCGCGGCGCGCACCCCCGCGGGGCGGGCCGCCCCGACCGCGGGACGGGCCACGTCGTCGCCGTGGTGACAGGCGACCGCCATCAAGAGTACGAACACCAGTGGACCCGGTACACCGGACGCCAGCCCCAGGACCGCCAGGTACCCGTACTCGGTGACGCGCAGGACGGGTGGCACGAGCCAGTCGAACCGTCCGTCGTGGGGGTGGCCCGAGGCCAGTCCGGACAGTAGCAGGGCAGCGACCGGTGCGAACAGGGTAATGCCTGCCAGCCGTCCGTGGCCTGCCGCGAGGAGCGTTCCGACGACCAGGAGTCCGGTGAGCGCCGTGAGCAGGGGCGGCGCTCCCCCCGGCGCGATCCGGCCGAGCAGGAGCGCCATGTGACTGTCATCACGAAGAAACCGCAGGTCGGGACGGATCGGGTCGTACCGGTCCCGGTCCGAACCCCCGTGCGCGGCGCTCGCGTTCACTGTCGACTCCGCGCGGGATCGGCGAGTTGGGCGGTCACCGCGACGACGCAGCCGACCACGAGGGTGACGAAGGCGACGCGCGCGTCCCACAGCGTGGCGGTCACCGCGATGGCCAGGAAGCGCACGGGTTGGGGGAAGTCCGCGATCCGGCGCAGCGGCGAGGGGGCGGGGCGGTCGTCCGCGCCGCGGTCGTCGGCTCCGGCGTCGGCGCGGTCCCGGTCAGGGGTCCCGTTCGGGGGTAGGCCGTTCGGGCCGGCCCCTTCCTCGGGGCCTCCGCACAGGGGGGTCCCGTGCCTGACGGCCCCGTTCACCCGGACGCCGTTGGCGGAGACCCCGTTCACCGCGGGCCGGTTCACGGCCGTTCCGTCGGCGCGGGCCCCGGCGGGGGCGCGGACCGGACGCGAACCGCCCGTTGTGCCGTCCACCACAGTGGCGCCGAACAGGCGCTCGGTCAGACCGGGATCGCTGGCGCGCGGCCCCCGCGGCGGGCGGGGCGCCAGGCCCCCCAGAAGGCCGCCAGCGGGCCGCTGGGCGGACGAGGGGGGTCTCCTTCGACCCGGCCCCGGCTCCGGGACGGCCGGAGCGGACCCGGCCGCCAGGAGCGAGTCGCGCAGGGCCAGGGCGACCAGCGCGCCCGCGGCCCACCCCCAGGCCCCGCCGATCCCGGCGGCCACGGCGCCCGCCGCCAGGCCGAGGTAGACCGCGTACTCGCGCAGCTGCGACAGCATCGCCGCGAGCCACAGGGCGAGGGCGTCGCGCCGGTCGGCCCGCATGCGCTCGCGGACCGCGTCGCAGAACAGGACCGCGCCGAGGAAGGCCGAGCCCGCCAGGCCGCCGACCGCGTCGGCCCGGGAGAACCAGACCGCCGCGCCCACGGCCCCCAGGACGCCGATCCGGGCCACCCCGGAGCGGGTGACGTGTCTGCGTTCGAGCATCCGCGCGGCCAGCCGCGCCACGGTGCCGCTGTGGGCCATGGACGTGTCCTCTCCCAGCTCTGATGGGAGACACCGTTTCTCACTCTGTGTAACGGTTCAATCACTGACACACGCGCAGATCGTCGCGGCGGGGTCGGGCGGTGCGGGGCCCTGTCCGGACATGTGGCGAAACGCCGGACGCGCACCGCCGGGCAGTCTCCGGTGGTGCGCGTCAGCGCGTCAGCGCGTTCGGTGGGAAGGCCGGGCGGACCCGGGCGGCTTCAGGCCGCCTGGCCGCCGTCGCCGCCGCCGTTGTCGGCCTCGGCGGCCTTCCTGGCCTTCTCCTCCGCGCGCTTCTTCTTCTCGGCGTCGCGCTTCTTGCGCTCCTCGATCTCCGCCTGGGTGTCCTCGTTGTAGGCGGCGAGCGCGGCGTCGATGTCGGTGTCCAGGGCGAGCCCGCCGCCCTTGACGTAGAGCCCGCGGTTGCAGAACCGGCGCAGGTCCCTCTCGCTGTGCGACACCAGGACCATCGTGCGCTGGTTGGCCAGCATGCGGTCGATGGCCTCGTAGCACTTGCGCTTGAAGGCCTTGTCGCCGACCGCGAGCACCTCGTCGACCAGCATGATCGGGTGCTCCAGCTGCGAGATCAGCGCGAAGCCGAGCCGCACCTTCATGCCGCTGGAGTAGTGGCGCACCGGGGTGTCCACGAACTTGGACTTGATCTCGGCGAAGTCGACGATCTCGTCGAAGCGCTCGTCGATCTGCTTCTCGGACATCCCGTGCAGGGAGCCGACCAGGTACACGTTCTCGCGGCCGGTCAGGTTGTCGTTGAACCCGGCGCGCAGCTCCAGCAGCGGGGCCACCTTGCCGTGCACGTGCACCTCGCCCTCGTCGGGGATGAGCACCCCGGCGATCAGCTTGAGCAGGGTCGACTTGCCGGTGCCGTTCTTGCCCACGATGCCCACGCACTCGCCTCGTCCGATGTCGAACGTGACGTCGCGCAGCGGCCAGAACTCGTCGCCCTCGGCGTTGGGGTCGCGCTTGGTGCCGTGGATGAACATCTCGCGCAGGCTGCGCTTGCGTCGGCGGTTCACGGCGAACTTGACGCCGAGGTTCTTGGCCTCGATGACCGGCCCGGTGGTGATCCCGGCGCCGTAGGTCGTCTGCGCCATCACAGCTCCTTCAGGACGGACATCTCCAGACGGCGGAACGTCCAGTATCCGATGATCAGCATGAGAATCGAACCGACCACCGACGAGGTCAACGCGAGGGTGCTCGGGGTGAGTTCGTCGAATCCGGCGAACCACACGGCACGGTGCATCTCGAAGATACCCAGCAGCGGGTTGAGCTGGAAAAGTGTCTTCGCCCACTCCGGAACGCTGGGCTCGGTGAGCACCAGCGAGGCGGGGAACAGGACCGCCGAGCCGTAGAACAGCAGGCGGGAGGCGATGCGCACCAGGCGCTCGACGTCGCGCAGCAGCACGTTGACCGCGGACAGGAAGAGGGTGAGGCCCAGCCCGAAGACGAACTGGAGCACGACGGCCAGCGGCAGCCACACCAGCACGCCCTCCCACGAGGGCCTGCCCCCGAGGAAGATCACGAAGAGGATCAGCACGGGCCAGGTGAGCAGGTACTCGATGAACTTCGTGCCGACCGTGGCCGTGGGGAAGATCTCCCGCGGCACCTTCATGGTGGTGATCAGCTTGGCGTGCGTGATCATCGCGCGGGGGGCCTCGGACAGGATCGCCCCGAAGGTGTTCCAGGGCAGGATCCCCGCCACGAGGAACAGCAGGAAACCGCCCTGCGCCAGGGCCTCCTCCGGCATGCCCCGTTCCGCGTTGAGGATGACGCCGAAGACGACGAAGTAGACCATCGTCAGAGCCAGCGGCTCCAACATCGTCCACGCGTACCCCAGTACGGACTGCTGGTACTTGACCTTCAGGTCGCGCCGGACCAGGAGGCCGACGACCTTCCGGTGCTCCCAGACGGCCAGCGCCCTTGACGCCACCGCCACCTCCAAGGGTTGATGTCTCGTCCGATCCACGCTGGGGACGGACGGGCGTGCTCGTACTCGCCTGTGCGCACCGGCCGACATACGCGGTCCACCCCGTACGGCGTACCGAAACGGGGGAGCGTGTCCGGGCGACCGGGGGATGTCACGGACCGCGCCCGGTTCAACGACCGCTTCTGGGAGGAGGTCGGCACCGGGCACGCCATACAGGCGTCCATAGGTTACCGCTGCGAACGACGGGCTGTGCCACCCCACCTGTCACCAATGCGTGTTTTGTACCTTCGCCCAGGGAGGCCGGACGCGGCGCGCCGAGGCCGCGCGGGGCGCGAAGCGCCGTGCGCGACGGAGCGCCGTACCGGGTGGAGGCGCCGTCGGGCGGGGGCGCGGGG
>NZ_QPFC01000498.1:0-10928 GCF_003427465.1 Nocardiopsis sp. TNDT3
GGGAGGAGGACGGCCGCTCCTCAGTCCCCGGCCGACCGGGCCCGCGGGACGGCGGCCGCGTCGGCGCCCCTGCGCTCCGCCTCCCGCTCGGCCAGCCTGCGGCGCTGCGGCACCACCGTGTACTTGGGGTCGGCCACGGACTGCTTACCCGCCTGGAAGACGCCCAGCCGGGTGCACGCGGAACCGGCCAGCAGGGCGGCGCCGCTCACCGCGGAGGCCACCCGGCTGCGGCGGCCCAGCACCGCGCCGGCCGCCCCGGCCAGGGTGAGCGTCCGGGCCGCGCGCATGAGGGCGCCCGCCCTGCCCTGCCGGTAGGGCTCGCCGGACAGCCCCATCCCGCGCTCCATGGCGCTGGACACCGCCGTCTCCACCAGGGCGCCGCCCACGGCGGCGCGGCGCGCGGGACCGCTCTGCGCCAGGGGCGCGGTGACCAGGCCCATCCCGCCCGCGGCCGCGGCCGCGGAGGAGGCGAACACGAACGGCATGTACCGGTAGCCGTCGTGCCAGGACGGCACCGCGGTGTCGCACACCAGCGGAGCCGTGTAGGTGGCCACCAGCGGCCCCACCGCCCCGGCGCCCAGGGTGGCCGCCAGACCGATCCTCGGGAACCACCCGGTGGCGGAGGTCACCGCCGCGACCCCGGCCAGGGGGCCGTAGGTCATGAGGATCCAGGACCCGACGCTCATCGGCGAGGTCGGCTTGACCACCCGCAGCATGTTGAGGAAGCGCTCGGGGCGCCCCAGGTCGTGGATGAGCGCGGCCGTCGAACCGGAGATCGCGCCCAGGGCCGTGTACTTGAGGGGGCGGGCCAGCTCCGGGCGGCCGGTCAGCTCGGCGCCGGCGGCCAGCACCGACGAGGCCCCGGCGAGACCGCCCAGGAACAGGTAGCCGCCGATGTCGGAGGCCTTCCACACGATCTGGTTGAGGACCGGCTTGCCGTAGTAGGAGCGGAACTCGGCGTCGGGCACCCGCGTGGGCTCGCCTCGCCCCTTCTTCCTGCGCCGCCCCTCCCCGTGTTCGCGGCGCTGCTCCTCCCCGACGACGTCGGCGGCCCCCGTGACGGCCTCCCGTCCGGGGCGCTGCCCGCGCACGCCCTCCTTGGTCACGTCCGACGAGCTCATCAGCGCCTCCCCACGAACGTCGCGGCCGCTCCGACCACCAGCGCCGCCGCCGCGACACCGGCGTGCCGCCACATCGACGGCAGGTCCCGGGTGGTCACCACCGGGTCCGGCGGTAGCCCGTAGACCTCGGGCTCGTCCAGCAGCAGGAAGAACGCGCCCGCGCCGTCCACCCCGTTGTCGGGGTCCTCGCCGTACAGGCGGGCGGAGGACACCCCGGCCTCGCGCAGGTCGGCCACCCGCGCCTCCGCGCGCGCACGCAGTTCGTCGAGGTTGCCGAACTGGATCGAGTCGGTGGGGCAGGCCTTGGCGCAGGCGGGCTCCAGGCCGTCGCCGATCCGGTCGTAGCACAGGGTGCACTTCCAGACCCGGCCGTCCTCCTCGCGCTTGTCGATGACCCCGTAGGGGCAGGCCGGAACGCAGTACCCGCAGCCGTTGCAGATGTCCTCCTGCACCACCACCGTGCCGAACTCCGTGCGGAACAGCGAGCCGGTCGGGCACACGTCCAGGCAGGCGGCGCTGGTGCAGTGCTTGCACACGTCCGAGGACATCAGCCAGCGGAACTCGCCTCGCTCGTCGGCCCCCGTGGCGGCGCCGGGCAGCTCGAAGGACGGCATGCCCAGGTCCACGGCCCCGGGGCGGCCCACGCCCGGGTCCTGGTGGCCCAGGGGCTCGCGCTGTTCGACGAAGGCCACGTGCCGCCACGTGTCCGCGCTCAGTCCACCGCTGTTGTCGAACGACATGGACGTGAAGTCCAGGCCGTCCTCGGGGACCATGTTCCACTCCTTGCAGGCGACCTCGCAGGCCTTGCAGCCGATGCACACACTCGTGTCGGTGAAGAAGCCGACCCTCTCGTGCCTGCCGTCCCCGTTGCTCTCCGCGGACACGCTCACACCTCCAGTCCCGTCTGTTCCGTGATTCCGGCCCGCTCCCGGTACTCGCGCACCAGGTCGAGGCGCTCGACGCCCCGGGGCCTGCGTCCCGGCCGGATGTCGGCCGTGATCGCCTTGACCTCCTGGATGTGCACGTTGGGGTCGAGCGCGATGGGCATCAGCTCGTTGACCGCGTCCCCGGTCGAGTACCCGTTGGGCCCCCAGTGGTAGGGCATCCCGATCTGGTGGACCACCCGTCCCTGCACCCGCAGCGGCGCCATCCGGTCGGTGACCATGACCCGGGCCTCGATGGCGTTGCGCGCCGTGACGACGGTGGCCCAGCCGCCGTGCTCCAGACCGCGCTCCTCGGCCAGCTCGGGCCCCACCTCGCAGAAGAACTCGGGCTGGAGTTCGGCCAGGTAGGGCGTCCACCTGCTCATCCCGCCCGCGGTGAAGTGCTCGGTGAGCCGGTAGGTCGTCACCACGTACGGGAAGACGTCGGACCCGGGCGTGCCGGGGGCGGGGTGGTACCGGTTGTACTCGTGCGGGTACAGCAGACGCGTCGGGTTGCGCTGGTGCCCGTACAGCGGGTTCTCGAACGGGGTGTCCTGCGGCTCGTAGTGCGTGGGCATCGGGCCGTCGTTGAGGCCCGCGGGCGCGTACAGCCACCCCTTGCCGTCGGCCTGCATGATGAAGGCGTCCCGACCGGTCAGCGCCGCGACGCCCTCGGCGTCCTCCTCGGGCTCGTAGTCGGGCGCCTTGCGGTTCTCGAAGTCGGGGGTGTCGTGCCCGACCCAGCGCCCCTGCTCCGCGTCCCACCACACGAGGCTCTTGCGGGGGCTCCAGGGCTCCCCGTTCTCGTCTGCGGAGGCGCGGTTGTACAGGACGCGCCGGTTGTCCGGCCACGCCCAGGCCCACTCCCCGGCGATCCAGTCCTGTTCGGTGTGGGGCTTCCTGCGCGCCGCCTGGTTGACCCCGTCCTTGAAGACGCCGCAGTAGATCCAGCAGCCGCACGAGGTCGACCCGTCGTCGCGCAGCTCGGTGTAGACGGTGAGCGGGCGGCCCTCGGCGTCGTGTCCGTTGATCTCGCGCAGGACCGCGGCGGCGTCGGGCTCCCCGTCCTCCTCCAGGGGGTAGTCCCAGGTGAGGTCGAGGACGGGGCGGTCCTTGGGGTCCTCGGAGCCGGCGAGGATACCGCGGATCTCGCGGCCCAGGTGGTACATGAACCACAGGTCGCTGCGCTGGTCACCGCTCGGGCTCACGGCCCGGTCGTGCCACTGGAGCAGCCGGTTGGTGTTGGTGAAGGTGCCCGACTTCTCGGTGTGCGCGGCGGCCGGGAAGAAGAACACCTCGGTGCCGATGTCCTCGGTGCGCATCTCGCCGGACTCGATCTCCGGCCCGTCCTTCCACCAGGTGGCGCTCTCGATCAGCGAGAAGTCGCGCACGACCAGCCAGTCCAGTTCGGCCATGCCCATGCGCTGGGCCCTGCTGTTGGCCGATCCCACGGCGGGGTTCTCTCCCATGAGGAAGTAGCCCTTGCACTTTCCGGCGATCTGCCCCATCACGGTGTCGTAGTGGCTGTGGGAGCCGGTGAGCCGGGGCAGGTGGTCGAAGCAGTAGTCGTTCTCGGCCGTCGCGTGCTCGCCCCACCACGCCTTGAGCAGGCTGACGGTGTAGGCCTCCATCCCGTCCCAGAACCCCTTCCTGGGGTTGCCGGCGGCCATGATGTAGGTCTCCAGGGACTGCTCCTCGTGGGCGTGGGGCATCGGCAGGTAGCCCGGGAGCAGGTCGAACAGGGTGGGCACGTCGCTGGAGCCCTGGATGCTGGCGTGTCCGCGCAGCGCCTGGATGCCTCCCCCCGGGCGGCCGATGTTGCCCAGCAGCAGCTGGAGGATGGAGGCGGCCCGGATGTACTGGGAGCCGACCGTGTGCTGCGTCCAGCCCACGGCGTAGCAGAAGGCGCTGGTGCGGTCCCGGCCGGAGTTCTCGGTGAGGTGGTCGCACACCCTCCGGAAGGTCTCCTTCGGAATACCGCAGACCTCCTCGACCAGCTCCGGCGTGTAGCGCGCGTAGTGGCGTTTGAGGACCTGGAACACGCAGCGCGGGTCGGTGAGCGTCGGGTCCTCCCTGGGCTTCTCCCGGATGACCGCGCCGCCCGACCCCTGCTGTTCGGGCCGCCCGGAGTGGCTGGTGCCGAGGTTCTCCTCCAGCCGCTCCCTGAACAGCTGGTTGCGGTTGCCGGAGGCGGCGGCGACCTCGGCGCCCTCGTAGCTCCAGGTGCTGGCGTCGTAGCTCTTGTCCTCCTCCGAGAAGCCGGAGAACAGGCCGTCCAGGTCCTCGGTGTCCTGGAAGTCCTCGCCGACGATCGTGGCGGCGTTGGTGAAGGCGCGCACGTAGTCGAGGAAGTACTTCTCCTCGGTGAGGACGTGGTTGATGATCGCGCCGAGGAAGGCGATGTCGGTGCCGGCGCGGATGGGCACGTGCATGTCGGCGAGCGCGCTGGTGCGGCTGAACCGGGGGTCGACGTGGATGACCACCGCGCCGCGGGCCTTGGCCTCCATGACCCACTGGAAGCCGACCGGGTGGGCCTCGGCGAAGTTGGAGCCCTCGATGACGATGCAGTCGGAGTTCTGCAGGTCCTGGAGGAACATGGTCGCCCCGCCGCGCCCGAAGGACGTCCCGAGCCCGGCGACCGTGGAGCTGTGGCACACGCGGGCCTGGTTCTCCACCTGGACGACGCCGAGCGAGGTCAGGAGCTTCTTGATGAGGTAGTTCTCCTCGTTGTCCAGCGTGGCGCCGCCGAGGCTGGCGATCCCCAGCGTGCGGTTCACCCGTTGCCCCTCGTGCTCCCGCTCCCAGGTCTGCTCGCGCGTGCGGACCACGCGGTGGGCGACCATCCGCATGGCGGTGTCGAGGTCGAGTTCCTCCCATTCGGTGCCGTACGGGCGCCGGTACAGGACCCTCTCCTCGCGCGCGGAGCCGGTGGTGAGCTGGAGGCTGGCCGACCCCTTGGGGCACAACCGCCCGCGGCTGATCGGCGAGTCCGGGTCGCCCTCGATCTGGACGACCTTCTCGTCCTTGACGTAGACGTTCTGCCCGCACCCCACCGCGCAGTAGGGGCAGACCGACTTCACGACCCGGTCGGCCTCCTCGGTGCGGGACCTGAGGTTCTCCGACCGGCGGGACTTCGCGGCGGCCCCGCGCCCCGTCGGGTCGTCCCCCGTGAACTGCCGGTACACCGGCCACGACTCGATCCACGTGCGTACGCCCATGCTCGCCTCCGCCCCGGGCCCGGGGCCCGTCGATGGTCTCCAGGTCTGCCGCTACCCACGGACGAGGGGGAGCATGGGTCCGGATTCCCACCGTGCGCCGGGCGCGACTCCGGGCGGCAGGGGACACGCCGCCCGTGGCGGTTCCATGGGGCTTTTGTGACGCGGTCCGGAGGACGGTGTTTCACGTGAAACACCGAGGGAGGAGAGAGCCGAAAATCCCCCTTTCCGGACTTCCCCGGCGGGAGGAGGGTTGCGGCACTCCCTCCAGTTGGTAAGAACTTCCCCCGCCGTGCGTCCGAAGCCGCGGCGATGGGCAGGGGGCACCTGGACAGGGATCATGACGACGTGGTGGGGGACCAGTTCCATGACCGACGTATCCAGCCAGGGATCCGCGCCGGGAGACGACCGCGAGGTGCTCACGAACCGGCAGGGACACCCGGTCTACGACAACCAGAACCAGCGCACGGTCGGCGAGCGGGGGCCCGCGACGCTGGAGAACTACCAGTTCCTGGAGAAGATCAGCCACTTCGACCGGGAGCGCATCCCGGAGCGGGTGGTGCACGCGCGCGGGGTGACCGCGTTCGGCTACTTCGAGTCCTACGGCGCGTGGGGCGACGAGCCGATCAGCCGCTACACGCGGGCCAAGCTCTTCCAGGGCAGGGGCAAGCGGACCGACATCGCGCTGCGCTTCTCGACCGTCATCGGCGGCAGGGACTCCTCGGAGTGCGCGCGCGACCCGCGCGGGTTCGCGATCAAGTTCTACACCGAGGACGGCAACTGGGACCTGGTGGGCAACAACCTCGCGGTGTTCTTCATCCGTGACGCCATCAAGTTCCCCGACGTGATCCACGCCCTCAAGCCGGACCCGGTGACCTTCCGCCAGGAGCCCAACCGCATCTTCGACTTCATGTCGCAGACCCCCGAGTGCATGCACATGCTGGTCAACCTGTTCAGCCCGCGCGGCATCCCGGCGGACTACCGGCACCAGCAGGGCTTCGGCGTCAACACCTACAAGTGGGTCAACGACGTGGGCGAGACCGTCCTGGTCAAGTACACCTGGATGCCCAAGCAGGGCGTGCGCAGCATGACCGAGGCCGACGCCGCCAACCTCCAGGCGGACGAGACCGGGCACGCGACCAAGGACCTGCACGAGGCCATCGACCGCGGCGATTACCCGGAGTGGGAGCTGCTCGTGCAGATGATGAGCGACGAGGAGCACCCCGAGCTCGACTTCGACCCGCTGGACGACACCAAGACCTGGCCGGAGCAGGACTTCCCGCCCAAGGCGGTGGGGCGGATCGTGCTCGACCGGAACGTGTCGGACAACTTCGCGGAGAACGAGCAGATCTCCTTCGGCACCGGCGTGCTCGTGGACGGCCTGGACTTCTCCGACGACAAGATGCTCGTCGGGCGCACCTTCTCCTACAGCGACACGCAGCGCTACCGGGTGGGGCCCAACTACCTCCAGCTGCCGGTGAACCAGGCCAAGAACGCCGACGTGCGCACCAACCAGCGCGACGGCCTGATGGCCTACCACCAGGACTCCGGGGGCGAGAACCCGCACGTCAACTACGAGCCGTCCATCAACGGCGGCCTGCGCGAGGGGCAGTACCCCACGCACGACGAGCAGGGGCCGGAGATCCGGGGGCGGATGACGCGCAAGCGCATCTCCCGCACCAACGACTACCAGCAGGCGGGGCAGCGGTACACGCTGATGGAGGAGTGGGAGCGCGACGACCTGGTGCGCAACTTCATCGGACAGCTCTCCCAGTGCGACCGGCCGATCCAGGAGAGGATGGTCTGGCACTTCCTCATGGTCGACGACGACCTGGGGCTGCGCGTCGGCGAGGGGCTGGGCATCGGCCCGGGCGACGTGGCGCACCTGGAGCCGCTGCGGAGCCAGACCCTGGACGAGGGGGAGCGCCAGCGCATGGCCAACCTGGGCAAGAACGGCCCCCGGGACGTGTCGGGGCTGACGATGACCCACTGCGTGCCCAACCAGCGGCACGTGGTGGAGCGCTGAGGCGGGCGTGATGGAACGGCTCGCACGGGCCCTCGCGCACACCTCGTCCGCCGTCGGCAGGGGACTGCTGGCGGGGGTGGTCGGCACGGCGGCGATGACGGTCTCCAGCACCGTCGAGGCCAGGCTGCGCGGCAGGGGAGGCAGCACCTCGCCCGCCGACGCCGCCGGGAAGGTGCTCGGGGTGCGTCCGGAGGGCCCCTCTGGCGAGCAGCGGTTCAGCACCGCGGTGCACTGGGGCTACGGGGCCTCGTGGGGGGCGGTCCGCGGGCTGCTGGGCGCCGCCGGGCTGCACGGGACCGCTGCGGCGGCCGCGCACCTGGCGCTGGTGTGGGGCGGTGAGCAGGTCGCCCTCCCGGCCACGGGCACGGCTCCCCCGGCCTGGAAGTGGGGCGCCGAGGAGGTCGGGGTGGACCTGCTGCACCACACGGTCTACGCCTGCGCCACCGGTGCCGCCTACGAGTGGCTCGACCGGCGCTGACCCGCGGTCGTCCGGCCCCGGTCCCCGTTCGGGGACCGGGGCCGGACCGTGTGCGGCTCCGGTGCGGGCGCGGCCGTACGGCATGACACGGCCGCCGTCTCCCGGGAGGCGGCGGCCGTCGTCGCACCGTCCCCGCTCCGCGCGGGGTCCTTTCGGGCGCGTCAGCGCCTGACCCGGTCGCGCCGGGAGGGCGCCAGGATGATCCCGAGCGCGATCATGCTCAGTCCCAGGAAGAGGTGCAGCCAGTTGTCGGCGTTGTTGAGCGGCACGAAGTTCGCCGGGTCGTCGGACCCGACCAGCAGGCCGTAGAGCCACAGCACCAGGTAGGCCAGACCGCCGCCGATGAGGTAGACGCGCGCCAGACCGGCGGTGCGCGCCATCGCCACCCCGGCCACGCCGAGGACCAGGTGGAGCAGGTTGTGCAGGATGGACACCTGGAAGAGCCCCAGCAGCAGGGCCTCGGAGTGGTGCCCGGCGAACTGCATCTGGTCGTAGTTGGTGGTCACTCCGGGGATGAAGCCGAGCACGCCCACCAGCAGGAAGACGATGCCGTAGATGAGCGCGGCGAGGCGGATCGGCTTTCCGGGAACCCTGGTCACGCCCTGGGTCGATGTCCTGTTGGACATGGTTACCTCCACCGTGTTGCGTCCGTTTCATAAGTCCCTGTGACGCAAGGGGCTGGTGGTGAACCATTACCCGATGTGATGCGCATCACTCACGCTGGCGGTCGGCGGCGTCCGCCGACCCCGGCCGCCGCACACCGCCGACCGGTCCCGGGCGCGGACGAACGTCCGACCCGCGGCGCGGGGGAGCGGTGGCCGGAGCAGAGGAACGGTGGCCGGAGCGCGGGAGCGGGACGGGCGCAGCGCCGCCCGCGCGGTGAGTGCGGACGCGGGAGTCGGGGTAGTCGCGCCAGCGAGGCACTCCCGCGGTGGGCCGGGGGCCGCGAGCCGGTGGGGCGAGGCCTCCGCGCGCGGCGGACGCGGCGCCGCGGGAACGGTGCCGACCGACGGCGTCGAACCCGGGAGGGAAGCGGTCATGGCGGAACTGGTGTCCGACCACGTACTGAAGCGTCTGCGCGAGTGGGGGGTCGACCGCGTCTTCTCCTACGCGGGCGACGGCATCAACGGCCTGCTCGCCGCGTGGGAGCGGGCCGACGACCGGCCCCGCTTCATCCAGTCACGGCACGAGGAACTGGCGGCCTTCGAGGCCACGGGGTACGCCAAGTTCTCCGGCCGGGTGGGGGTGTGCGCGGCCACGTCGGGTCCCGGCGCCATCCACCTGCTGAACGGCCTCTACGACGCCAAGCTCGACCACGTGCCGGTGGTGGCCATCCTCGGCCAGACCGCGCGCAGCGCGATGGGCGGCTCCTACCAGCAGGAGGTCGACCTGATGTCGCTGTACAAGGACGTGGCCAGCGACTACCTCCAGATGGTGACCGTCCCCGAGCAGCTGCCCAACGTGCTGGACCGGGCGATCCGGATCGCCGCGAGCAGGCGCACGGTCACAGCGGTCATCATCCCCGCCGACGTCCAGGACCTGGAGTACTCGCCGCCCGAGCACGAGTTCAAGATGGTGCCCTCCAGCCTCGGCCTCCCCTCCCCGCGGTCCACGCCGTCCCCGGAGGGGCTGGCCGAGGCCGCCGAGATCCTCAACTCCGGTGAGCGCGTCGCCATGCTGGTCGGACAGGGGGCCAGGGGAGCGGCGGACGCCGTCGTCGAGATGGCCGACAGGCTCGGCGCCGGGGTGGCCAAGGCGCTGCTGGGCAAGGACGTGCTCCCCGACGACCTGCCCTTCGTGACCGGGTCGATCGGGCTGCTCGGCACCCGGCCCTCCTACGAGATGATGCGGGACTGCGACACCCTGCTCGTGGTGGGATCCAGCTTCCCGTACAGCCAGTTCCTGCCCGAGTTCGACCAGGCGCGCGCCGTGCAGATCGACATCGACCCGACCATGGTCGGCATGCGCTACCCGTTCGAGTGCAACCTGGTCGGCGACTCCGCGCAGACGCTGCGGATGCTGCTGCCGCTCGTGGAGCGCAAGACCGACCGCTCCTGGCGGGAGAAGGTCGAGGACGGCGTCGCGCGGTGGAGGCGGGTCCTCGAACGGCGCGCCCACGTGGACGCCGACCCGGTCAACCCCGAGCGCGTCTTCCACGAGCTGTCCCCGCTGCTGCCCGACGACGTGATGGTGACCGCGGACTCCGGTTCGGCGGCCAACTGGTACGCGCGCCACCTGGTGTTCCGCGAGGGCATGCGCGGAACGCTGTCGGGCACGCTGGCCACGATGTGCCCCGGCGTCCCCTACGCCACGGGGGCGAAGTTCGCCCACCCCGACAGGCCGGTGGTCGCGCTCGTGGGGGACGGCGCCATGCAGATGAGCGGCATCAACGAGCTGATCACCATCGGCCACTACTGGAGGGAGTGGGAGGACCCGCGGGTGGTCGTCGCCGTCCTCAACAACCGCGACCTCAACCAGGTGACCTGGGAACTGCGCGCGATGGGCGGAGCGCCGCAGTTCCTCCCCTCGCAGCGGATCCCCGACTTCCCCTACGCCGGGTTCGCCGAGAGCATCGGCCTGAGGGGGATCAAGGTGGACGACCCCTCCGACGTGCGCGACGCCTGGCAGCGGGCGCTGTCGGCGGACCGGCCCTGCGTGGTCGAGTTCGTCACCGACCCCGCCGTCCCGCCGATCCCGCCGCACGCGACGCTCGACCAGATGGAGAGCGTGGCCAAGGCCCTGGCCAAGGGCGACCCCGAGGCGTGGTCCGTGGTCAAGCGGGGCGTCGTGTCCAAGGCACAGGAGTTCCTGCCGGGAGACGGGCGGGGAGGCCGCTGACACGGGAGCGGGGAGGGGCGCCCGATCCGGTCGTGGACGGGGGGCAGGGCGTGGCTCCGCCCATCGAGGACCACGCGCTTCTGGGTGGCATGCAGACGTCGGCGCTGGACGGCGGGGACGGGAGCGTGGACCGGCTGTGCCTGCCCGGGTCCGGCTCCGGCGCCCGCTTCGCCGCCCTGCTGGGCGACGGGACCCGGCGCGCCAGCGCGCGGAGTCGCGGGGGCGGTGACCGCGCCCCGACCGCGGCGGGTCGACAAGGCGACGGAGCGACAAGGCGACGCGGCGACAAGGCGACAGAGGTCGGGGCGGCGGACCGGGCCGCCGCCC
>NZ_QPFC01000499.1:0-4293 GCF_003427465.1 Nocardiopsis sp. TNDT3
GCCCCCCGCAGGGCGCCCGCTTCACCGGTCCCGCCCCCGAGGGCGACCAGAAGCCGCAGCCCGGCCCGCAGCAGGGCCAGGCGGGTCCGCAGCAGCCGCAGTCCGGTCCGCAGCAGGGCCAGAAGGGCCAGGAGCAGGGCGGCGATCCGGGCATCACCGGTATCTACCGCCACCCGGAGTCCGGCCACAACCAGCCGCCCAAGGGCGAGGACGGCGTCCGGGTCATCCGCAAGCCCTGACCCCGCGGTTCCGCCCGGACGGGAGCGCCCGGGGAGCCCTCCCCGGCCAGTCCTCTCCGGGCCCGCGGCGAGCCCTCGCGGCGCACCGGTCCGGAACGCGATCCGGGGGTGGGGACCACGTCCCCGCCCCCGGCGTTTTGTGGCCCGATGTAGGGTGACGTCCGCCTTGTCGCAGGCTGTCGGCTACGATGCCGACAGCCATGATTATCCGCGCGGCCATCCGGTCGGACCTCGGTGCGATTCTGCGTCTTCTCAGGGAACTCGGCGACACCACCCACGCGCAGAGCGCGCACGTTCGCATGTCCTCCGCCGCCGTACGCGCCTGGACGCGGATGGAGAACGACCCCGACCGCACGATCCTCGTCGCCGAGCAACGCGGCCAGATCATCGGCACCCTGGACCTGCTGGTCGTGGCCAACCTGACCCACGACGCCCAGCCCTGGGCCGTGGTGGACAACCTCGTGGTCGACCCCCTGGCCCGGGGCCGGGGCATCGGCCGGGCGCTCATGGAGGACGCGCTCGACCGCGCCACGCGGGCCGGGTGCTACAAGGTGGAGCTGCTGGCGCACGAGAACGGCCAGGACGTCCACCGGTTCCACACCGCGCTGGGCTTCGACAGCTCCGCCGAGGGCTTCCGCCGCTACCTGTGACCCGCGGGCGTCAGCGCTTGGCCGCCGAGCCCCCGCTCAGCGGCACACCCCGCATGAACACCACGGTGACCAGCCCGATCACGGCGATCGGGATCCCCGCCAGGAACACGCCCTGCATGGCGTGGTCGAAGGCGCCCACGACCACCTCGCGGACCGGCTCCGGCAGCGAGTGCACCAGTTCGGGGGAGCCCTGCGCGGCCTCGGCCGCCTCCGACAGCCCGACCGACAGCTCCCGCGCCCCCGAGTCGGTCCCGGCCGCGGCGTCCGCCGCCACCCGGGCCCGCGCGTCGGCCGACGCCTGGGCCAGCTCGCCGTTGAGCCGTCCCACCATCACCGCGCCGAACGCGGCCACGCCGGTGGCGCCGCCCAGGTTGCGGAAGAACACGACCGAGGCCGTGCCCGTGGCCATGTCCGCCAGGGGCAGGGCGCTCTGCGTCGCCAGCAGCAGGATCTGCATGCACAGGCCCAGCCCCAGGCCGACCATCACCTGGCCCGCGACCACCGTGGTCAGCCCGGTGTCCAGATAGGCCAGGCTGAGGGCGGCGAACCCGAACAGGCACAGGGCCATGCCCGTGACCGGGTAGGCCTTCCACCGGCCGCTGCCGCCCACCGCGTAGCCGGAGCCGATCGAGGTGAGCAGGAACGAAGCCACCAGCGGCAGCGTCATCAGGCCCGACACGGTCGGCGTCATGCCGTGCACCATCTGGAGGTACTGCGGCATGTAGATGATCAGGCCGAACATCATCATCCCGACGCAGGCCGACCCGAGCGAGGACAGTACGAACGTCCGGTCGCCGAACAGGCGTGCCGGGATGATCGGCTCCCGCGCCCGCCGCTCGACCACCACGGCCGCGGCCGTGAGCAGGAGGGCCCCGGCGCCCAGGGCGTAGGACAGCGGCGAGTTCCACGGGAACTGTGTGCCGCCCAGGCTGAGCAGCACGATCACGGTGCTCGCGGCGCTGAAGATCAGCCCGGCGCCCAGCCAGTCCACGGGCGCGTCGCGGCGGGGGACGAAGGGCATGGTGAACATGAACTGGATGACGACGAAGGCGAACAGGGCCAGCGGCACGGTGATGAGGAAGCACCACCGCCAGCCGAGCGGACTGTCCACCAGGAACCCGCCCACCAGCGGCCCCAGCACGGTGGACACCCCGAACACCATGCCGATGAGTCCGCTGTAGCGGCCGCGCTCGCGGGGCGGGACCACGTCTCCCAGGATGATGTTGGGCAGTGTGGCCAGACCGCCGACGCCCAGCCCCTGGAGGGCGCGGGCCGCGATCAGCCAGTTGATGTCCTGCGCCAGGCCCGCGGCGACCGAGGCCACGATGAAGATGCCCAGGGCCAGCTGGAAGAGGAGCTTGCGCCCCCAGACGTCGGAGAGCTTGCCCCACACGGGGGTGGAGGCCGTCATCGTGAGCAGGGCGGCCGTGGCGACCCAGGCCAGGCGGTCCTGGCCGCCCAGCTCCCCCATGATCGTCGGCAGGGCGGTGCCCACGATGGAGTTGGTGAGCATCGAGGTGAGCATGGCCAGGACCAGGCCGACCATGATGCGGCGCACCACGCGGCGCGAGGGCAGCCCGGGGGCCTCGTCGGCGGCGGAGACGGCCGGGACGTCCGCCGCGGGGGCGTCCCCGGGTGGGGCGTCCCCGGGTGGGGAGTCCGTCAGCGGTGTTTCGGTGAGGGGATCATCGCAGGTCCGCGTCCGCGCGACCGCCCGGGGTTCGACGCCCGGGGGAGTGTCCCCGGCTCCGGCTCCTCCACGCAACGACTGTTCCACACAAGCCCCCGATCACGGACGCACAAAAGGCCCCGCGGCGTGCTGCCGGGGGCGTCGTCCTGTCCTCAGGTATATGTAAACACTGTTGACCTGTCAAATCCATATCTCTCCGCACGTTTCGGTATGCGTCGGTTCTCCGGAAGTGTCAACCTGGAGTACTGACCGCCAGACCGCAGCCGCCAAGGGGTACGCAGATGGACCGTCCGGAGGAAACCGGAGGCGGCCCCGGGCCGACGAGGGGGCGGGAGGCCACCAGAGCCCGCATTCTGGCCAGCGCCAAGGAGCTGTTCACCAACGAGGGCTACGGTTCGGTGTCGTCGAGGATGATCGCCGCGCACGCGGGGGTCAACGTCGCGCTCATCAACCGCTACTTCGGCGCCAAGAGCGGACTGCTGACCGAACTCCTGCGCGAGGACGGCGTCTTCCCGGGGCTGATCGAGGGCGAAACCGCCACCCTCACCCGGCGCCTGGCCGAGCACGCGGTGAGCCGCCTGCACGGCGAGGCCACCGCGCTCCAGCGCGCGCTGGACGACTCCGCGGGCGACCCCGACCTCCAGGCGGTCTACCAGGGGCGGATCACCAGCGCGATGATCGACCCGCTGACGGTCTACCTCGGCGGGAACGACGGCCGGGCGCACGCCTCGCTGCTCTCGGCCGTGATGCTGGGGCTGACCCGGGTGCGCGTGGTCGAGGGGGCCACGGCCCTGCGCGCGCTCGACCGCGACCGGCTCACGGACCGGATCCAGGCGCTGCTGGACCTGTGCATGGACGACTTCGCCGAGGACGACGGGGACGCGCCGGCGAGCCGGTGACCACCGGCGGTCCCGTCCGCCCGGGCGACACGTTTTGCCGGGTCGGCAAAGAACGTCGCGCCCGGCGGACCGCGCGTGGAGAGTGGGGCGCGGAGGTGGTCGACATGACCGGTGAACACGCGGCGGACTCCCTGCCCGAGGAGATGGGCGAGGACTTCTGGAACGAGCGCTACCGCTCACAGGAACGGATCTGGAGCGGCAGGCCCAACCGCCACCTGGTGGCCGAGGCGGCCGACCTCGAACCCGGACGGGCGCTGGACGTGGGCAGCGGCGAGGGCGCCGACGCGATCTGGCTGGCCGAACGCGGCTGGCGGGTGACCGCGCTCGACATCTCGACCGTGGCGCTGGACAGGGGCGCCGCCCACGCCCGAGAGCGGGGCGGGGAGGTGCCCGGGCGCATCACCTGGAAGCGGGCGGACGTGACCCGCTGGTCCCCGGACGAGGACGCGTTCGACCTGGTGATCTCGCAGTTCATGCACCTGCGCGAGCGCTGGCGCGCCCGGTTCTTCGCCGCGCTGGCCTCGGCGGTCGCGCCCGGGGGAGAACTCCTGGTCGTCGCGCACCACCCCCGGGACCTGGAGGAGGGCGTGCCCCGCCCGCCGGACCCGGACCTGTTCTACACGGGCGACGAGGTGGCGGCGGCCCTGCCCCGGGAGGAGTGGACCGTGCTCGCCGACGAGGTCCGCGCGGGGACGGCCGTCCTGGACGGTGAGACCCACACCGTCCACGACCTGGTGGTCCGCGCCCGCCGCGAGGCCTGACCGGAACCGGCCCGCGGCGTCCGGCGGTCGGCCGGGGCCCGCGCGGGCCCCGGC
>NZ_QPFC01000047.1:0-13609 GCF_003427465.1 Nocardiopsis sp. TNDT3
TTCCGGGGCGGAGGAGGCCGGGGAGGGGGCGGTCGACGCCGCCCCCTCACGCCGTGCGCCCGGTGAGGGCGCGCGTCAGCCCTTCTCGGAGGCCGCCAGGTGCCTCTCCTCGGCGTTGGAGGCCCGCCCGGCCAGCGCCACGGCGACGATGGACACCACCGCGGTGAGAACCAGGTAGCCCGCGACCGGAACCCACGAGTTGTCGAACCGCGACAGCAGCCAGGTGGCGATCAGCGGGGCGGTGCCGCCCGCGGCCGCCGCGCCGATCTGGTAACCCAGGGTGACGCCCGTGTAGCGCACCCGGGTGGAGAAGATCTCCGAGCACAGGGTGCCGATGGTGGCGGTGACCGGTGCCCACAGGACGCCCAGCCCGATCACGGTCGCCAGGACCAGCATCAGCGTGCTGCCGGTACCCAGCATGAGGAAGTAGGGCGCGATGAACAGGGCCAGCAGCACCGCGCCGACCAGGTACACCCGCTGCCTGCCGAAGGTGTCCGACAGGCGTCCGGCGATCGGGATGCACACGGTGGCCACGATCGCCCCGACGGTCACGGCGTTGAGCGCGGAGGTGTTGTCGAAGGACAGCGTGCCCGTCGCGTAGCTCACCACGAAGGTGCCGAAGATGTAGAAGGGGGCGGTCTCCACGACCTTGGCGCCGACGGCGACCAGCACGGCCCGCCAGTGGAACCGGAAGGTCTCCACCACCGGCAGTTCGGCGACCTCGCCCTCCTCCTTGGCCTTCCTGAACGAGGGGGTCTCGTCGATCCCCGAGCGGATCCACAGTCCCAGCAGCACCAGCAGGACGCTGCCGACGAACGGCACGCGCCAGCCCCACGTCGCGAACTGGTCGTCGGGCAGCAGCGACATCAGGGTCAGCACCAGGCTGGCCAGCAGCATGCCCGAGGTGATGCCCATCTGCGGCACGCTGCCGAAGAGGCCGCGCCGGTTCTCGGGCGCGTACTCGTAGGCGAGCAGCAGGGCGCCGCCCCACTCGCCGCCGATGCCCAGGCCCTGGATGATCCGCAGCACGACGAGCAGGATCGGGGCGAGGATCCCGACGCTGTCGTAGGTCGGCAGCAGGCCGATGAGCATGGTCGCGCCGCCCATGAGGGTCAGCGTGATGATCAGGGTCCTCTTGCGGCCGATCCGGTCACCGATGTGGGAGAAGACCACGCCGCCCAGCGGACGGATGAAGAACGTCAGCGAGAAGGTCAGGTACGACAGCATCAGCGAGACGAACGGGTCGTCCGAGGGGAAGAACAGCTCGTCGAAGACGAGGGCGGCGGCGGTGCCGTAGAGGAAGAAGTCGAACCACTCGATCGTGCTTCCGGTCAGGCTGGCGATGAGGACCTTGGCCCTCGGCGGCCGAGCCTGTGCGGTGTCCACACTCATGTGCAGGGCTCCTGGTGGGGTGTCGGGGATCGCGCGGGCCGAGGGGCGTGGCCTGCGTACATTGCCGGGAGCCTAGACGCGGGTGGCGTGCGCCACCGTTGTGCGAACGGACGACATGGGCGGCGGAGCGGTGTCGCTTCGGACAATCCGGCCCCGCCGGGGCGCGTCGGCCGGGTGGCCGTGACCGGCCGGAGACCTGGCGGGAGCCGTACCGCGACCATGGAGGGAACGGCCGGTGTCCTGGGAGGGACCGGCGCGACGCCGACGGGAGGCGCACGGAGACCGCGCCGGGGCGGAGCGCCGCCGCCGGGGGGACGCCGCGGCGGCGAACGCGGCCCGCGGCTCACGCCCGCAGCGTGAGCGTGGCCAGGAGCCTCTGGTCGGCGTCGTCCAGGTCGAGTCCGGTGAGCTCGCGGATCCGCCTGATCCGGTGCCGCAGCGTGTTGGGGTGCACGTGCAGCCGCTCAGCAGCCCCGGACACGTCGCCGAAGGCGTCCAGGTAGGCGGACAGGGAGCGGCGCTGCTCGTCGTCGAGGGCGTCGAGCCGGTCGTCGCGCAGCCCGGGACGGTCGGCGAGGGCGTCGAACAGCTCGCGCAGCACCACCGAGGAACGGACCTCCTCGAACGCGGTCACCAGCCGCTCGGGGCGGTCCGCGACCACCTCCAGGGCGCGGCTGGCGACCTTCTTCAGCGACGGCACCGCGCGCATCCTCGGCGCCACTCCCGCCACCGCCGCCTGGACGGGCGTGCCCAGGTTCTCGCGCAGCACCGACACCAGCTCCCGCGTCCACGCGGTGGGCGCCTGCCCGGAGGGCGCGGGGACCAGCACGTACAGCAGGCCGCAGGCCGGGATGACCAGGGCCTCGCGGCGGTAGGCCGCCGCGTACACCGACGTGATCTCCGCGGCCTGGTCCAGCCGCCAGGGCGGGTCGACCTCCCCCTCCCTCAGGGCGAGCGCGACCACCGCCACCGGCGTCGTGGGGTCGGCGCCCAGGTGGCGGGCGAGGGCGTCGGTGTCGAAGGCGCCGGTGAGCAGGCCCACGGCCAGCCCCTCGGTGTCGCGCCCGGTGCTGCGCGCCTCGCTGTGGGCGCGCATGACGTGCAGCGCGGCCAGGCGCGCCGCGCCGCGCAGCACCTGGGGACTGGTCCGCGCGAGGGGCCTGCCGCCCACCTGCACCCAGATGGTGCCGAGCGCGCGCTCGCCCGCCTGTATCCCCACCACCAGGCGGCGCGCGGCGCCCAGGTCGGGGCGTTCGGCGACCTCGACCACCTCGCCGTCCCGTATCCGCTCGTTGACGCCCCACTCGCGCAGGTGCGCCAGGAACGACTCCGGGCAGCCGCGGCCGAGGATGGTCTGCCTGCGCAGCTCGTCGGCCCCCTCGCCGGAGGCGGAGTAGGCCAGGACCTGCCCGGCGGCGTCCTCGATGCTGACGATGCCGCCGGTCAGGGTCGCGACGGTCTGGGCCAGGGAGAACAGGTCGCCGTGGCCGGTGTCGGTGGCGGCCGCCTCCAGGACCGACCGGGCCAGGGCGGCGAACTCGCCGGTGCCCACGGCGGGGTCCACGCAGAGCACGGGCAGGCCCAGACCGCGCAGCCCGTCGGCGTCCCCGTCCACGGCCGCCACGGCGCTGGCGGCCAGCTGCCCGGGACGCGCGGCCAGGGCGGCGGCCTCCCCGGGCGGGACGACGACCAGCGCACCGGCGGGTACGGGTGCGCCGTCCCCGGCCACGACCACCGAGCGGACCACGCCCCCGAGCCCCCGGGGCGCGGCGGCGAGTCCGTGGACGGCCTTGTCCAGTGCCTTCAGCAGGGCCTTGACGGTCAGGCCGGTCTCGCTCACGGTCGCACTCCGGGGGTCTTCTCGCACGGGTAGGACCATTGTGCGCCTTTTCCCGGAGCACCGGACGCCGCGGACCCGCGACCGCCCCCGCCCGCGCACGAAAGGGCCCCGGGGCCCGTCAGGGCGCCGGGACCACGGCTCGGGGCCTCAGGACTTGCGGTTCTCGCCCAGCTCCTCCTCGATGGGGTTGACCGGGCGGCTCTCCTTCATCGACTCGGCCATGCCGGGCTTCGTGTGCTCCCTGCGCAGCTGCGCGCGGGCGGACTCGGTGTGCGAGTCCGTCTCGGAGCGGGGCAGGGGCACCGAGCGCAGCACCTCGTTGGCCTCGTTGTACTGGGCGGGCGGCATCGCCCGCAGAGCGCTGAGCAGTTCCTCGTCGGCGCCCGCGTCCAGGGCGTGCGTCACGATCCGGTCCTTGTCCGCCGGGAAGTCCACTTCCCCCAGGACGTCCTGTAGCCCCTCGATGCCACGCTTGACGCTCATCGTCAGTCCCTCCGACTCGTGCGAGGGCCGGGCGTCTGCGCCCCGGTCACCGGGGGTGTGCCGCCCGACCTGCGAGGACACTGGGGGCGCCTACCCGGTCGGAGGGAAGCCCAATCGTCGCGGGGGGGAGCGCGGCCGGGCCGGGCGCGGCGTCCGGCGGGGCGCCGCGGCCCCAGGTCACCACGGTGCGAAACCCCGAGCGGGGGCGTCTCGCACCGCAGCGACCGCGCGTCGACCGCCGCGGGCGTCCGCGGCGTAGGGCCTCAGCCCTGTTCCGCGGCCGTTCCCCCGGCGGGGCGCAGCAGCGGCATGACCTTCTCACCGAACGCCGCGAGGTCGGCGTGGTAGTCCGGGAAGATCAGCATCAGACCGTCGAGCTCGGCGTACTCCACGATCTCGCGGATGCGTCCGGCCACCGTCTCGGGGGACCCGGTCACGAACGGCGTCTGGAACGCCTCGTCCTCGGGCCGCTCGGAGGTCAGCGACAGGGCCTTGTCCAGGGGCAGGCCCCAGGACCGCTTCATGTTGACCAGCGCGTCGATGTCCGCGCCGCGCCCGTACTCCAGCCGCCGCTCCTCGGCCGCGGCGTCGGTGTCGTCCATGACGACGGTCAGCATCGAGTACGTCTTGATGCTGCGCCCCTCCTTCTGGGCGCGCTCCTTGACGTCGCGGCTGGCGTCGCGCAGGCCGGGCAGGTCCTCCGCGGTCAGGAACGAGCCGTCGCAGTGGCGCGCCTGGAAGTTCAGGCCCGTGTCGGAGCGGCCCGCGCTGATCAGGGTCGGCGCCGGAGCGGGGTGCGGCCGCGAGCGGCAGTCGTCGAGCTTGAAGAACTCGCCGTCGTGGGTGACCGAGTCCTCGGTCCACAACCGCTTGAGGACGCTGGTCCACTCCTCGGTGTACCGGTAGCGGTCACCGTGGCCGATGTCCTCGCGCCACAGGCCCATCTGGGCGAACTCGTCCACGTAGGAGCCCACCACGATGTTCATCCCGGCGCGTCCGCCGCTGATGTCCTGGAGGGTGGTGTACATCTTGGCGGCGAGGGCCGGGTGGAACAGGTTCGTGTGGACGGTCGCCCACACCTTGACGTGCTCGGTGGCCTCCGCGAGCCCCGACATCATCGTGATCGACTCCAGGGTGCGCCCCCAGTGGTCGGTCGCGCCGTCGTAGCCGCGCCACTTGCCCATGGACATGACGAAGTCGAGTCCGTAGGCGTCGGCGAGGACCGCGGCCTTCTTGTTGTACTCGTACGTCGCCTCGGGGTGCGGTGCGGTCTCCGAGACGATCCACCCCCCGTTGCCGATGGGCAGGAAGATGCCGTACTCGGTTTCGGCGGCCTGTGGCCCGCCTTCTGCTGCCATCCTTGGCTCCTCATTCACTCTCGGGCGCCGCTCACTGCGGTCGCCCGTGCGCAGCGCGGTCTGTGCGCCGCGCCCAGGCGCTCTGGGCGCTCGGTGCGCGGCGCTGTCCGCGCGGTCCTGCTGTGTGGGCTGTGCCCGGTCCTACTCGGACGGCCAGGACACCTCGGTCGCCACGTGCACGGCCTCCAGGTAGCGGGGGTCGAACAGGGGCTCCACGTCGGGCAGCTCGTCCAGCTGGCCGTTGTCGACGAGGGTCTGGCCCTCGGCCTCGGTCAGGCTCAGGTCGATGTAGCCAGGGGTGGAGTCGTCGGGCGTGGAGGCCGTCACCAGCTCCTGCTCGGAGTTCCAGATCCGCAGGTTGTGCTCGGTGTCGTATCCGGCCTCGGCCAGCTCAGCGGCGTAGCCGACGCACTCCTCGCCGTTGTCCTGGCAGTACTCGAAGGCCTTGGCGATCGCGCGCAGGTAGTCCTCGACGACCGTCGGGTTCTCCTCGGCCCACGTGGGGTTGGTGGCCATCACGCCGAACGAGCCCACGACCCCGTAGTTCTCGGGGAGCCACTCGTTGTACTCCTCGCCCATGTCGGACAGGAGGAAGGGCTCGTTGGAGCGGAACGCGGTGAGCGCCTGCACCTGGTCGCGCGGCAGCACGCTGGGGTCGTAGCCGACCTCGACGATGTCGATGGAGTCCATGTCCACGCCGTCGGCGACGAGCATGGCCTCCAGCGGCGCGGGGAGCATGCCCTTGTGGCCGAGGGTGGTGCCCTCCAGGTCCTTGAGCTCCTCGATGCCGGTGCCGGTGAGCAGGCTGGCGATCGGGACGTGCCCGTAGGTGGAGACGCCGATGACCTCGTGTCCGGCGTCGTTGGCCTGGAGGACCTCGGCCTCGTTGCCCAGCGAGGTGAAGTGGGCGGTGCCGGCCGACACGAGCTGGGAGTTGCCGATGGTGTCACCGCTGCCGGGCTGGATCTCCACGTCCAGGCAGACGGCCTCGAAGTAGCCGAGGGCGTCCGCGGCGACGGCCTCCAGGATGGAGACCGAGGCCTGGTACTGGTAACCGGTGATGTAGGTGACCGTGCCGGCGTCGCGGTTGGTCTGGCAGCGCTCCTCGTCGATGACGGTGGCGACCTGGGTGTCCTCCTCGGCCGCATCCCCTCCGCTGCACGCGGCGGTGAGGAGGAGGACCGATGCCGCGGCGGCCGCCGCGAGGGAGCGTCGGCGCCGGGGACTGGGGCGGTGGGGCGGATTGGTCATTGGGGGTTCCTTAGGAGGTGGTGCGCTGCTGGGACTCGTGCCAGAACAGCAGTCTGCGTTCGAGGACGGTGATGAGTGCGAGCATCAGCACGCCCATGACGGCCAGACAGGCGACGGCCGCGTAGACGTACTCCAACCGGGCGGTCGCGGCCGAGTTGCGGATCATCGTGCCGAGCCCGCTTGAGGATCCGGCGGCGACGAACTCCGCGACCACGGCGCCCACGATGGACAGGGGGAACACCACCCGCAGAGCGGCGAGGGTGTAGGGGAGGCTGCTGGGGATACGCAGCCGGAGCAGCACCTCCAGGCGGGAGGCGTGCAGGGTGGAGAAGACGTGCAGGACGGGCCGGGAGACCGACCGCAGCCCCGTGGTCACGTTGATGAGCACCGGGAAGAACGTGATGATCGCGGTGACGATGACCTTGGGGGTCATGCCGAAGCCGAACGCCACCACCAGGGCGGGGGCGATCGCGATGACCGGGGTCACGTTCAGGATGACGGCGAGCGGCATGATCGCGCGCCGCAGCAGCGGGATCTCCGACATCAGCAGGGCCAGGACGAACGCGGTGCCCGCGCCGAAGGCCACGCCCGTCAGGGCGATGCTGAGGGTGGCCCAGGCGTTGTTCACGAACAGCAGCGGATCCTCGACCAGGATCCCCCCGACCTCCGCCAGCGGAGGCAGGAGGTAGGGCTGGTCCTCGGCGGTCGCCGACCAGGCGAAGCCGACGATCACCACCGCCACGGCGGTGGGCAGCCACACGCTGAGCCTGAGGCCGAAGCGGCGCCGGCGCGCGGCACCGCGCTTCGGGGAGGCCTCGCCCTCGGGGCGGGGCCGGACGGGTGTGCTGGTGGCCATGGTCTCTCCTCCTCTCACAGCGGAACGAGGTCGTCGGGGGCGGCTCCGGCCTCCCACGCGGACTGGAGGGACGCGCGGACCCGGTCCTCCAGGGCGTGCATGTGGGGTCCGGTCACCACGGCCTTGTCGCGGGGGCGGGGCAGGTCGACGGGCAGCACCTCGTGCACCCGGCCGGGCCGGGCCGACATCACGACGATGCGGTCGGAGAGCGTGACCGCCTCGCGCACCGAGTGGGTGACGAACACGACCGTCGTGGACATGCGCTCCCACATGTTCAGGAGCTGGAGTTGGAGCGCCTCGCGCGTGAACTCGTCCAGCGCGGAGAAGGGCTCGTCCATCAGGAGCAGGTCGGGCCGCAGACCGAAGGCGCGGGCGATCGCCACGCGCTGCTGCATGCCGCCGGACAGCTCGTGGGGGTACTTGCGGGCGGAGTCGTCCAGGCCGACCATGCGCAGCAGCTGGTCCGGGTCCTCGCTGCCCCTGCCCGCCCGGCGGTTGACCCGCGAGGGCAGGGAGATGTTGCGCCGCACGTTCAGCCACGGCAGCAGGGCGGGGGTCTGCGGGACCAGGCCCACGGCCTTGGCCTCGCACATGCGCTTGGGCGTGGAGCCGAAGACGGTGACGTCACCGCTGTCGTGGCCCTCCAGCCCGGCGATCACCCGCAGCAGCGTGGACTTGCCGCAGCCGCTGGGGCCGATGAGGCTGACGAACTCGCCTCGGGGGATGTCCAGGTCGATGCGGTCGAGCGCGGGCCGGTGCGGGTCACCGCCCTCGTAGGTCTTGCTGAGTCCGCGTACTTCGATACGGTCGTCGCTCACGCGGCGTCCCGCCTTCGGTACGTGTGTTCGGTGCGCCGGGCCGCGGGCCCCGGGCCCGTCTCCGGCCGTGCTGGACGTGCCATACCTTCTCCTCGGGATGTGTGATCGGATGATTGCACAACGTGTCCTGGCGGTGAATGGGTGCTGGAGGGGCGAAAACGGGCGCGCAGGTCACAGGGGTGTGGCGTCATCGACCGAGGAGGGGGCCGGGCGGCACGGAGCCGGAACGGGGTGCGAAGCGCGACGGGAGCGCCGCGGAACGCGTGGCGGAGCCGCTGGGGGACGCGGCGGTGTGCGGGCCGACAGTGCTTGCTTTGACGGCACTGCTTGCGACGACGACCGCATGGGGAAGGCCCATGGGACACCCTCCAGATGGCTGTCCTCGGACACGGGTGCCCGAGGACCTTCGATGGAGAGCGGGTGGAAGCAAGCATGGCGACGGCCCGCGGGAATCTTGACGTGTCAAACGTTAGGGATTGCTGATTAACGCGTTATGAAGTGTTGATCACATACTGATATCGAGTGCCCGAATCCTGAGACGGTCGTCAACGAGGGCGACCGTGATCTGGTGCGAGGCGAAGGCCACGGGCAGCCACGCGCCGCGCCCGAAGAGCTTGGCGAGGGGCTCGCCCAGCACCACGAGCGGACGTGCGTCCGGGAAGTGCTGGTCCCGCAGCCAGGCCAGTTTGAAGGCGTCCGCGATGACCTTGTTGCGCTGGGCCGACTTCATCGGCCCGTGCAGGGGCGAGAACTGGGCGAGGACGGTCGGCTGACCGTCGTCGGCGCAGTCGACCCCGACCCGGGTCCCGTCCGCGAGGGTGAACTCCCGGGGGGCGAGCTCGACCCCCAGGTACGCGGAGAGCGCCCTGGTGAGCTCGGGATTACCCTCCCGGGTCGATCGGATTATGTCCCCCGATGACGGACTTCTCGCTGAATGCCCCATAGCAAGGAAACTTTAGTGCACATGTGCCCCAGCGGCATCGCGCTTGCCTCGGCGCGCTCCAGGTCGGAGACAGTATCGACGCTGTGACCTGCGGTTTTGTGGGAAGCTCCCGTGTTGTGCTTCACATCGGCCTTTCCCGGAGCGAACTCGTGACCGAAGTCCCGTTCCGGTAGGGCCTTCCGGCGCGCCGGTCGTCCGCGCGCCGTCCCAGGGGAGTGCGGCCCTGAACGTATCCCCTGGTCGAAGCGGATGCCGGGGAGGGATATCCCGGTAATTGCGCGGGAGAACGCGGTTGGACGGCTCCAGTTCGCGGTGCGCGGGTCCACACAGCGGACCGCTGTCAGCCGTTGTTCACCTGATGATGATATGTGCGGGGACTGCGATTTGCGCGGTGCACTGGGCGACCGCCATGTTCACCTCGGCCGTCCCCGGGCAGTCGGGGATGACAGGCGTCCCACGAGGAGCACGAGGAGGCGGCGGTGGAGATCGTCCGTGCCGAGCACGTGGCTCGGCTGCTGAGCACGCAGAACGGAGACCCCGTGCTGGTCGTCCACGAGGGCCGGGCCGACGTCGTCGAGGAGGCCGACCTCGACGGTCCGCGCTACGCGGGGGCGCTGCGCGTGATCGGCCGCGCGGACCTGTTGGAGGAGCGCGGCGGCGCGCGGCCGGGGCCGGAGGAGACCGAGGCCCTCGCGCGGCGGCTGGACACCGCCGTTCAGGGCCTCGGCGGATGACGGAGGGGACCGGCGGACATCCGCCGGTCCCCTGCTGTGTCTTCGGGTGTCGGAACACCGTGTCCCCGGGCGGCGGGCCCCGGCGCGGAGCCCTGCTTCCGCCGCGTGCCCTGGCCTTCGGGGGTGGAAACCCCTAACCGGCCGCCTTGGGGTCGTAGGTCTCACCGGTCACCGGGTTGGTGGCCAGGCCGGTGACCGGGTCGTAGTCCACGTCCATGCCCAGGTCCGAGTCGTGGTAGAGCCCGGTCTCGGGGTTGCGGGGCAGCCCCACCTCGGGGTCGATCTCCCAGCCGGTGACCGGGTCGACGGTCGGGACGGCCTGCTCGGAGGGCTCCTCGGACGGTTCCGTGGCCGTCTCGGAGGACGGGCCGGTCCCGGCGTCGGCCTCGGTGTCGGTCTCGGGTTCGGACTCCTCCCCCGGCGTCTCCTGCTCGCTGACGATCTCGCTCTCGGCGGGCTGCGCGCCCGCGCCGCCCTGCGGGTCGAGCGCGCCCCAGCTCACCAGGGCCAGGATGAGGATGCCCAGGCCCACGCGGTAATAGACGAACGGCATGAAGCTGTGCGTGGAGATGAAGCGCATCAGCCAGGCGATGACGATGAAGCCGACGACGCCCGCGATGAGCGTGCCCACGATGGTGGCGCCCCACCCGGCGTACTCGTTCTCACCGATGTCGGTCAGCTTGTACAGACCCGAGCCGAAGACGGCGGGCAGCGCCAGCAGGAAGGCGTACTCGGCCGCGTCCGCGCGCTTGAAGCCGAGCAGCATCCCGCCGGTGACGGTGCCGCCCGACCGGGAGACGCCCGGGACGAGGGCGAGCGCCTGGAACAGACCGAAGGTCATGCCCCGGGAGACGTTGAGGTCCTCCAGGGTGCGGTGCTTGCGCGAGTACCGGTCGACGATGCCGAGGACCACGCCGAAGATGATGAGGTTCAGCGCGATCAGGCGCAGGTCGCGGAAGACGCTGTCGATCTGCTCCTCCAGGAGCAGGCCCAGGACCACGATGGGGACGGAGCCGAGGATCACGTACCAGCCCATGCGCGCGTTGATGTCGCTGCGCAGTTCGCGGTTGAACAGCGACCTGGTCCACGTGGACAGGATCGCCCAGACCCTCTGGCGGAAGTAGATCACCACGGCCAGCTCGGTGCCGATCTGGCTGACGGCGGTGAAGGCGGCGCCGGGGTCGGGCCAGCCGAAGAAGGCCGACACCACGCGCAGGTGTCCGCTGGAGGAGATCGGTAGGAACTCGGTCAGTCCCTGGACGAGGCCAAGGATGACTGCTTCGAAGAGGGACACGGCAGAGTCTGCTCCAGCTGCTTCGGTCGCCTCCCTCGGCGGGACACGGCGACGGTGGACAGGGCACGGCGGGGGCGCGCTCGGGGAAAAGGGGGTGGCCCACGAAGCTTACTGAGGTCTCCGGGTCGGCGTGGCAACACCGGGGGCCGAGGCGACGCCGTTCCGCCTCCGCTGCCGGGAGGGTGCGAACACGCGTGCGGAGGGAGCACGGGGCCGCCCGGTCGGCGACCGCCCTGCGCACCGGAGGGGGAACCGCGCTGGGGGTTTCCCGGCCCGCGGACGGTTCGGGAGGGCGGTCGGTGAAACGCGCCTTCCCCGCGGGAGGCCACGGGTGGCGGACACGGCGACCTCTCCGGGCGCGGCCGGGGAGCGCGGCCAAGCCTTTGGCCTTCGTACCGATCGCCGTTGGGCGCAGTTCACGTGCGCGCCTCATTACGCGGTGCCGACGTGCCTCGGGAACGCTCGGCGGGGGTTTCCAGGAGGGCGTCGGCGGCCCTCCGGGACCGCCCGGCGTGGGCACGTCCTGCGGCCGCGCACCCGGGGGAGTCCCGGACCGCGGCGGCCGGGTGCGCCGAACGACCCTACGGCCGCGCGCCCGGGGAGAGCTCCCCGATCAGCTCCTCGACGCGCCTTCTGATCTCGTCGCGGATGGGTCGGACGGCGGCCACGCCCTGACCGGCGGGGTCGGGCAGGGACCAGTCCAGGTAGCGCTTGCCCGGGAAGACGGGGCAGGTGTCGCCGCAGCCCATGGTCACGCACACGTCGGAGGCCTCGACGGCCTCGGTGGTGAGGATCTTGGGGCGCTGGTCGGTGATGTCCACGCCGACCTCGGCCATGGCCTCGACCACGGCGGGGTTGAGCGCGTCGGCGGGCGCGGACCCGGCGGAGCGGACCTCCACGCGGTCCCCGGCCAGATGGGACAGCCAGGCGGCGGCCATCTGGGAGCGGCCCGCGTTGTGGACGCACACGAACAGGACGGACGGCTTGTCGGAACTGGTCACGGTCACTCGCCTCTGCTTCGTTTCGGTGGTGGACGGACGCCGCGGGGAACCGGACTCCGCGCGGCCGGAGGGGAATCGGGTCCGTGCGGGGGCGGAGGGCGCCGGACCGGACGCGGACCGCGTTCCCCGGGAGAAACGGGTTCCCGGGAGAAGGGGAGGGCGTCCGACGGGCTTGTCGGCGACAACCGACAGGATAATATCAGCGTATGCTGATATCAGTCGACACTGACCTCATGAGGGCGCTGGGAGACCCGCTCCGGCTGCGGATCGTGACCCTGCTCGCCCGGGAGACCCTGTGTACGACGCACCTGGTCGAGGAGACCGGGGCGCGCCAGACCAACCTGTCCAACCACCTGCGGATCCTGCGCGAGGCGGGGGTGGTGGAGACCGAGCCCTGCGGCCGGTTCACCTACTACCGGCTGCGCCCGGACCGGATCGAGGACCTCTCCGGGGCCCTGGCCGGGCTCGCCGCCACCGCCCGTACCAGCGGAGCCGCCGCGAACAGGAGGCCCTGCTGATGGCCTCGACCGACAGGACCACCAGTGGTACGGGTGGGTCCGTCGTCGCGAGACTGTCGTTCCTCGACCGGTTCCTCGCGGTGTGGATCCTGCTCGCCATGGCCGTCGGCCTGGGTCTGGGACGCCTGGTCCCGGGGCTGAACGAACTCCTGGCCGCCATGGAGGTCGGCGGGATCTCCCTGCCCATCGCGCTCGGCCTGCTGGTCATGATGTACCCGGTGCTGGCCAAGGTCCGCTACGACCGTCTGGACACCGTCACCCGCGACACCCGGCTGCTGGTCTCCTCCCTGGTGATCAACTGGCTCGTCGGCCCCGCGGTGATGTTCGCGCTGGCCTGGATCTTCCTGGCCGACCTGCCCGAGTACCGCACCGGCCTGATCATCGTCGGCCTGGCGCGCTGCATCGCGATGGTCATCATCTGGAACGACCTGGCCTGCGGCAACCGCGAGGCCGCCGCGGTGCTGGTCGCGCTGAACTCGGTCTTCCAGGTGCTGGTCTTCGGCCTGCTGGGCTGGTTCTACCTGGACCTGCTGCCCGGGTGGCTGGGCCTGGACACCGGCGGCCTGGACGCCTCCCCCCGGCTCATCGCGCTCAACGTGGTGATCTTCCTCGGCGTCCCGCTGGCTGCGGGGTTCCTCACCCGCCGGATCGGTGAGCGCAGGATGGGCCGCGAGCGCTACGAGTCGGCCTTCCTGCCCCGGATCGGCCCGTGGGCGCTGTACGGGCTGCTGTTCACGATCGTGCTGCTGTTCGCCCTCCAGGGGGACCGGATCACCAGCCAACCGCTGGACGTGGCGCGCATCGCGGTGCCGCTGCTGGCCTACTTCGCCCTCATGTGGTTCGGCGCCTTCGCCTTCGGCAAGGCGGTCGGGATGGACTACGACCGCACCGCGACGCTGGCCTTCACGGCGGCGGGCAACAACTTCGAGCTGGCCATCGCGGTCGCGATCGCGACCTTCGGCGTCACCTCGGGCCAGGCCCTGGCCGGGGTGGTGGGCCCGCTGATCGAGGTGCCCGTGCTCATCGCCCTGGTGTACGTGTCCCTGGCCTGGCGCAGGCGCTTCGCCCCGGAGCGGAGGTAGGGGCCGTCGGCGCGTGCGGGCCCGCCCCGGGCGCGGGCC
>NZ_QPFC01000500.1:0-2123 GCF_003427465.1 Nocardiopsis sp. TNDT3
GAGCCCACCGGCGGCCGCGCGGCCAGTCCGGGGTCGGTGATCCCCGCCAGCAGGGCACGGGCGAACCGGGCCGCGTCCAGCACCGGCCAGGGGCGCTCGTGGAACGGTCGGGGCCGGGTGTCCAGGGCGGCGGCGAGGCCGGTCCGGTTCTGCCGGTCGGCCACCAGGGAGGACGCCTCGGCCAGGGCCGCGGCGTCCGCGTCCAGCGCCCGCTCCAGGAGCGGGGTCAGCTCCGCCGCCCCGGGCAGACGGGCGAAGGCGCTTCCCAGCCACTTGGAGTAGGGCGGGTAGCGGCGCTCCAGCAGCAGCGCCAGGCGCATGAGGTCGCGGACCACCCGGGCCGCGACCACCCGCGCGCCCAGGCGGTCGCCCACCTCCGCGCAGCGGCCGACGAACGCCTCCTCCTGGGACACGCGCTGCCACTGGCAGGCCAGCACGTACCGCCACACGTCGTCCGGGTACCAGGCCAGGCGCTCCCTGGCCCGTGTGAGCGTGCCGACGCCGTCGTGGAAGACGGCTCCGCCCACCACCTCGGCCAGCCGCTGGGTGGGTGTGGCGAGCCAGTCGGCGGTCCCCGTCCCCTCCCCCGGGTCGAAGCCGAGTCGGCCCCGCAGCCATTCGCCGGATCCGCTGACCTCCACCCGGTGGCGGCCGCCGGGCGCGTCGGCGTCGGGCCGCCAGGTCTGGGGAGGGCCGCCGTTGGGGCCGAACCGGACCGGCCAGCCGCGCACCCGCTCGGGCAGGCCCTCGGCGAGCAGCGCCAGCGCGCGGTCGCGCTCATCGGGTTCGTCCACGAAGACCTGGAGCCGCGGGCCCCAGCCGTGGTCGGTGGAGCGCTCGGTGTCCAGTCCGAGGACCTCGGACCCGGCGCCGAGCAGCGCGGCGGCGTGCGCGACCGGCCCGGGCCCGCGGGCGAGCAGGGGCGCGACCGCGTCCGTGTACAGGGCCCGGGACAGTTCCAGGCCGGGGAGGAAGACCGGGGTCACGCCCGAGAGCCTAGGGTCCGACCTCCGCACGCGGCCACGCGTTTTCCGGCGCGGGGGCCCGCCGCCGCTGGACCGCGTCGGAGCGGGGGTAAGGGAAATCTATCCATCTGGTTAGAACCGCTCCAGGAGCGGGTCGAAGGGCCGATGGTCCACAACGTTTTACGACAGACCGGGGATCGCTACTGTAAGGTGTCTTTCCAGTTCGCGGCGCAAATGACCGGGGAAGTGTCGTCAGTACCAGTGCCGGAATGCGTTCGCCCGGTCGGGCCTTCGGCGCGGTGGTACGCGGTCCCCCAGCACAGCAGGGGTATTGACGTGTAGTGACAGGGTCTTTACGGTCTACCGACAACAGGTGGAAGGAAATTCCGGGGACGCCCGGAATGGCCGGGACAACGACGTCCGGTGTCCGCGGGGGAAATATCCGAGCCCCCACGGACGCACTCCACTTCCTGGGCCGGAAACGGTCCGGGTCACCCCGCTACGAATCCCCCGCACCGCGCCGCGAGGCCGGACGGGATCGTGACCCGAAGAGAAGGGCCCCGTTCAATGAAGACCCGCAGAAGGATCCGCTCCGCCTCAGCCGTCGCCGCGGCCACCGCTCTGATCTTCACCCTCATGCCCGCCAGCGCGGCCAGCGCGCACGGCTACGTATCGGCGCCCATGAGCCGCCAGGCGCAGTGCGCCGCGGGCATGGTCGAGTGCGGCGGCATCCAGTGGGAGCCGCAGAGCGTGGAGGGCCCCAAGGGCCTGATGAGCTGTTCCGGCGGCAACTCCCGGTTCTCCGAGCTCGACGACGACAACCACGGCTGGCACGTCACCCAGGTCGGCACCTCGGTGAACTTCACCTGGACCCTGACCGTCACGCACGCCACCGCCAACTGGGAGTACTTCATCGGCGGACACCGCGTCGCCAACTTCGACGACGGCGGGGCGCGGCCGAACTCGACCGTCCAGCACAACGTGGACCTGTCCGGCTACAACGGCCGCCACACGATCCTGGCCCGCTGGAACGTCGCCGACACCGGCAACGCCTTCTACGCCTGCGTGGACGTGAACATCCGCTAGCGACCCGACGCCTCCCCGGCCCGGCCCCCCGCACCCGGGCCGGGGTCGCGGCGTTCCCGGCCCGCAAGGCCC
>NZ_QPFC01000501.1:0-3455 GCF_003427465.1 Nocardiopsis sp. TNDT3
CCCGGTGCCGGGCCGTCCCTCGCTCCGGCACCGGCTCGTCCGCCCTCGGCGGACGCGGCGTGCGGGGCCCCTCGGAGGGTCCCCCCGGCGGGGCGGTCAGCGGCGTTCGGGCACCCGCGCCAGCACGGCCTTCTGCAACGCCTCCAGCGGCCCCGCCCGGAAGCGGCGCAGCCAGAGCGTCGAGACGGTCAGGAGCAGGGCGCACACCGACGCCCACAGGCCCATCACCCACCACGGGCCGGTGTCGGCCAGGCGTGCGGCCAGCCCCAGGCCGAAGCCGTAGCAGACCAGCATGCAGACGACGTTCTGCGCGACGTAGCCGCTCATCGCCATCCGCCCCAGGGAGGACACGGCGGTGATCCCCCGTCCGGCGGGGTTCGCCCGGTCCACGACCCAGCCGACCGCGCCGACCAGGCCGAGCGCCACGACGGGCGCGGCGGCGTAGCGGTCCAGCATGAACAGGTCGGGTCCGGCCAGGGACGTGGCCAGGTTGACCGGCAGCCCGATCCCCAGCCCCCAGGCGAGCAGGCGGCCCCGGATCCGGCGGCCGGTGTCGTCGCCGCCGAAGGCCCCGGCGCGGAGGAGCCGTACGCCCAGCAGGAACATGAACACCATCAGGGCGAAGGTGACGACCGGTTCGGCCCGGAACAGCAGCGCGTTGTCGAGCCGGAAGGCGACCTGCTCCAGGTAACCGCCTTCGGCGTACAGTTCCACGGCCTCGGGCGGGACCTCGGCGCCCTGCGGATCCGGTTCGGACAGGAGCGCGGCCGTGACCAGGCCGACGAAGGCCAGGTGGAGGGCGGCGCACGTCCACATCACGGCGTTCTGCGCCCGTTCCGACCGGGTGAGCAGCCAGGCCACCACGATCGAGGCCGCCGCGTAGCCCATGAGCACGTCCGCGGCGAAGACCAGCGTGAAGTGCACGAGCCCCTCGGCGAACAGGAACAGCGCCCGCCACTTGTAGGGGCCGGGCCAGCGCCCGCCGCGCCTGGCCGCGGAGCGGAACTGGATGGCCAGCCCCACACCGAAGAGCAGGGTGAGCAGGGCCAGGAACTTGCCGTTGGCGGCGAAGGCGAACAGGCCCTGCGCCAGGGTCGCCGCCGACGGGTCCTCGCGGAAGGCCGCCATCGGGCCGATCGAGTCCGGGACGAAGATGATGCCCGCCTCGGCGCCCGGTGCGGCGAACAGCCACACGTTGGTGCCCAGGGTGCCCATGATGGCGACGCCGCGCAGGACGTCGAGCAGGGGCAGCCGGGTGGTCGGGCGGGCCGTGGCCGTGCTCCGCGGTGTCGTGCTGGTCATAGCGGCCCCCTCGGGCTCTGGCTCGTACGGGTTCACGGGTTCACGGCCCCTCGGGGGCGGGGAAGAGCCGGTCCAGGTGGGTGGCGAGCGCGGCGCGGACCGCGCTCTCGGAGAAGGCGTCGTCGCCGGTGATGAGGTGGTGCACGGTCAGGCCGTCCACGAGGGCGACGAGCCCGGCGGCCTCGGCCGCCGTGTCCGTGCCGGGCGGGAGTTCGCCCCGGCGCACCGCCTCGTCCATCACCTGCGTGAACACGCCCACCAGCTCGGCGGTGGTGTCCTTGTGCAGGCGCGACATCTCCGGGTCGGTCATCGTGGCCGGCAGGAACTCCAGCCACACGGTCAGCTCGGCGCGGCGTTCGTCGTCGAGCGGCAGCAGGGTCCGCGCCGCGCGGGAGACCCAGTCGCGGGCCGAGGCGATCGGCGGCCCGTCGGTGTTCACCGCCGTCAGCCGGTCGGCGCCCTGCTTGTAGAGGTACTCCACGCCGAAGCGCAGCAGTTGCGACTTGGTGCGGAAGTAGCGCTGCACCAGGCCGACCGAGACGCCGGCCCGGTCGGCGACGTCGGCGAGGGTGGTCCGCGCCAGCCCCCGCTCCCCCACCGTGCTCAGGAGCGCGCGGGCGACCTGCCGCCTGCGCTCCTCGTGGTCCGCTGTTCGTGCCATGAAAAAATAATACGGTAATATTTTTATGCCGTCCAGATCCTGGAAGGATCCGGCCGGGGCGCGGCGTCGTCCGGCCGCGCCGCACCCCGGCGCGCCCGCCCCCGACCGCGGACCGTGGCCGGGGCGTCGCGGATCGGCCGCCCCGACCTGGAGGAACGTCGGGTCTGTCCGCTGTGGTGCAATTGTTCGGGGGTTCGCGGGCAGGTGGGGGCCGCGGACTCCGCAACAGCACACCGAGACGAGGGGGTTCCCCGATGACCAACCGCGCGTACGTGATCGCAGGGTCGGAGGCCACAGGAGGCGCCGGCATCCAGGCCGACCTCAAGGCCTTCCAGGAGCTGGGCGTCTACGGCATGGGGACGATCACCTGCATCGTGTCCTTCGACCCGAAGAACGGCTGGGGCCACCGCTTCGTCCCCGTGGCCCCCGAGGTCATCGCCGACCAGATCGAGGCGGCCACCTCCTGCCACGACCTGGACGTGGTCAAGATCGGCATGCTGGGCACCCCGGACACCATCGACGTGGTCGCCGAGGGGCTCCGGCGCCAGCCGTGGCGGCACGTGGTCCTGGACCCCGTGCTGATCTGCAAGGGCCAGGAGCCGGGCGCGGCCCTGGACACCGACAAGGCGCTCACCGCGCAGATCCTGCCGCTGGCCACCGTGATCACGCCCAACCTCTTCGAGGCACGCACCCTCGCGGGGATGGAGGCGCTGGAGACGGTGGACGACCTGGTCGAGGCCGCCCGCCGCATCCACGAACTGGGGCCGCGGCATGTCATCGTCAAGGGCGGCGTGGAGTTGCCGGGCCCGGACGCCGTGGACGTGTACTTCGACGGCGAGGAGACGGTCGTCCTCAGCGCCCCCAAGATCGGGAACGCCAGGGTGAGCGGCGCGGGCTGCACCTTCGCCGCCGCGATCACCGCCGAGCTGGCCAAGGGCGGCGACGTGGGACCGGCCGCCGACGTGGCCAAGGAGATGGTGCGCGAGGGCATCAGCAACCGGGTGGGCACGCACGCCCCGTTCGACTCGGTGGCCACGGTCGCCCCCGGAGCCTAGGCAGTGTTTTCTGGACCTTCGCTTCGGTCCGTGTTCGGGCGCCCGGACGGACCCCCCAAGCTGAGGCCGGTTCAAAAAACAGGACCCAGGCGACATCTCCCCTCTGACCTTTTTGTCGGATTTTTTACCGGGACCACGGTTCGTGCCCCCGCCCGGCGGTCAGGGGTCTGCCCACAGGAGCGAACACCGAGTGGGAGGCGCACATGTCCGCAGGCGACCAGGCCAGGAACAAGGCCGACGAATTGAAGGGCAAGGCCAAGGAGAAGCTCGGCGAGGCCACGGACAACCAGCAGTGGCAGGCCGAGGGCAAGGCCGAGAAGAACACCTCGAAGTTCAAGCAGGCGGGCGAGAAGGCCAAGGACGCCCTGACCCGGGACGACAAGCCCGGGAGATAGGGGGTTCCGCGCGATCCCGGGCGGGGAGGCACCGACAGGTGC
>NZ_QPFC01000502.1:0-9190 GCF_003427465.1 Nocardiopsis sp. TNDT3
GCCCCCGCCCGGGACGGTTACGCCGCCCGGCACTGAGCCAGCTTCCGTGTGCCCCGTCCCTGTCCCCGGGGGCGGGGCACACGCGTGTGCGGGGCAGGGCCTCATGGCATGCTTGTCGCGTGTGGTTTTCCCGCGCGAAACGCGGCGAAGCCGCTCAACTTCCGGGGAGAGTGCCGCGATGCTGCTGAGTTTCCGCGTCGAGAACCACAAGTCCATCCGCGAGGAGCAGCAACTCCTGCTCACTCCCGTCTACGACGACGCCCGTCCGCAGGAGGCCGGCTGGGAGGCCACCACGGTCGCGGGGGTCTTCGGGGCCAACGCCTCGGGCAAGTCGAACCTGCTGGACGCGCTCTCCTTCATGCGGGACACCGTCCGGTGGTCGATGAGCCACAACGAGCCGGGGAGCGGAATCCAGCGCCACCCCTTCAAGTTGAGCGCGGACGCCCGGGAGGAGCCCTCCACGTTCGTGGTCGACCTCGTGATCGACCGGGTCCGCCACACCTACGGCTTCGGGGTCGATGGCGAGCGGGTCGTGGAGGAGTGGCTGTACAGCTACCCCAGGCAGCGCAAGCGCGTCGTGTTCGAGCGTGAGGGGGAGGAGTTCTCCTTCGGTGACCAGACCTCGGGGAAACTGCGCCAGGTCAAGGAGATCACCGGTCGGAACGTCCTCTTCCTCACCGTCGCCGCCCGCGCCTCGAACGCGGAGGTGGAACCGGTCTACCGCTGGTTCTCCGAGAGTCTGGTGTCCGCCACCGAGCGGGGGCCGGGCCATCCAGCGTGGTTGCGTGAGGGAAGCGCCTCCGAGGCACACATGGCGGATCTCAGCCGTCTTCTGAAGTCCGCTGACACGGGTATCGAAACGGTGGAACTCAGCCACGACCATCTCGACTCCATGGGACGGACCGCCTCTGCTAGGGACTCCTCCTCCGATGAGGAAAGGTTCCGCGACCCATATACGCGAGCGTTGGCCCGGAGGCTGCTCAAAGGAGACCAGGACGGGGACAGATCTCAGACCAAGCTCGGCCCTAGTGGAACGTCGGCCTTCGAGGCGAGTCTGCGCACCCTTCTCAGGCACGGCCGATCCACCCTCCTCTTCCGCCATCAGGGCACAGAAAACGCTACGCCCCTCCTCTGGGAGGAGGAATCCCTGGGAACCAGGGCGTTCGCCACGATCGGCTTCGACGCCCAGCGTGTACTGGAAACGGGCGGAGCCCTCGTGGTCGACGAGATCGACGCCAGCCTCCACCCCTATCTCTCCGCCAAGGTCATCTCCCTCTTCCAGGACGAGGAGCACAATCCCAAGGGCGCCCAACTGATCTTCACCAGCCACGACGCGGCCCTGCTCGGACGTGTACGCGGTGAGGAGGTCCTCAAGCGCGACCACATCTGGTTCGTGGACAAGGACGACCGGGGACGTACCTCGCTCTACCCGCTCAGCGACTTCAAGCCCCGGGGGGACGACAACCGCGCCCGGCGCTACCTCACGGGCCGCTACGGCGCGGTTCCGGACGTGGACGACGAACTGTTCCGGGACGCCCTGCACCGGCGAGAGCAGTCACGGGAGTCGGAGGAAGCCGCCCCGTGAGCAAGAGGCGCAAGAGGGAGCGGAGGGAGACGAGTCTCGACCGCCGCAGGCCGCATCGCGAGGAGAGGCGCGTCTACCTCGTGGTCTGCGAGGGCGAGACCGAGAAGCGCTACTTCGACACGATGAAGAAGCACCCGGACGTGCGGCTGCACACCGTCCACGCCCGCAAGGCCAAACATCCCCAGCGCGAGATCGTGGTCAGGAGCGCGGCCGAGGCGGAGCGGGACGACTGCACCGAGCGCTGGGCGGTGTTCGACACCGACGGAGAGGACGTCGCCGCGCTCGTGGCGTCCGCCGTGCGGGAGGGGGTCGAGGCCGCTCCCTCCACCCCCACCTTCGAGACCTGGCTCATCCTCCACCTGAGGGACCACCGGTCCGCACTCGTCACCGGGGCCAGTGCCGAGAAGGAGCTCAGGGCGCTCCTGCCGAGGTGGAACAAGGGCGGGACCCGCTTCGAGGACTTCGCCCACGGCCTCCAGGAGGCCTGCGAGCGCGCCGAGCGCCTGCCGCCGACGGGCGACCCCAGCACACGGATCCACCAGCTGGTCCGTGCTCTGATCCGCCCCTGACCCCGACACCGCCCCTGACCCCGACACCGGTCCAGGCGCCGACGCCGGGTCCTCGGCCGACGCGGGGCGGGTCATGGTCCTGGTACCGGACACAGCTGACACACTGGTGAGGTGGGTACTCAACAGACTTCAGCAGAGCTTTTCCAGCGTGCCTCCGCCGTCGTGCCGGGTGGCGTGAACTCCCCCGTCCGCGCCTTCGGCGCCGTCGGCGGCACCCCGCCCTTCTTCGTCAGGGGCGAGGGCCCCTACCTCACCGACGCCGACGGCCGCCAGTACGTCGACCTCGTGTGCTCGTGGGGGCCGTTGATCCTCGGCCACGCGGCCCCCGCCGTCGTCGAGGCCCTCCACGGCGCGGTCGACGCCGGGACCTCCTACGGCGCGCCGACCCCCGGCGAGGTCGAGCTGGCCGAGCTGATCGTCGAGCGCACCCCGGTGGAGAAGGTCCGCCTCGTCAACTCCGGCACCGAGGCCACCATGTCCGCGATCCGCCTCGCGCGCGGCTTCACCGGGCGCAGCAAGATCGTCAAGTTCGCGGGCAACTACCACGGCCACGTCGACGCCCTCCTGGCCTCCGCCGGTTCGGGCCTGGCCACCTTCGCCCTGCCCGACTCCCCGGGCGTGACCGGGGCCAGCGCCGCCGACACCCTCGTGCTGCCCTACAACGACCCCGAGGCCGTCGAGCGAGCCTTCGCCGAGCACGGCGACGAGATCGCCTGCGTGATCGCCGAGGCCTGCCCCGCCAACATGGGCGTCGTCGCACCCCGGGACGGGTTCAACGCCCGGATCAAGGAGATCGCGCACGCCAACGGCGCCCTCCTCATCCTCGACGAGGTCCTCACCGGCTTCCGCGTCAGCGCCTCGGGCTGGTTCGGCCTGGAGGGCGTCGCCCCCGACCTCATGACCTTCGGCAAGGTCATGGGCGGCGGCCTGCCCGCCGCCGCGTTCGGCGGACGCGCCGAGATCATGGACCGCCTCGCGCCGAACGGTCCCGTCTACCAGGCGGGCACCCTGTCCGGGAACCCGCTTGCCACCGCCGCCGGCCTGGCCACACTGCGGGGGGCCACCCCCGAGGTCTACGCCCGCATCGACGAGGTCTCCGCCCGGGTGGCGGCCGAGGTCTCCAAGGCGCTCGGCGAGGCCGGGGTCGTCCACCGGCTCCAGAACGGCGGCAACCTCTTCACGGTGTTCTTCACCGACCAGGAGGCCGTCGACTTCGACACCGCGCGCACCACCGACACCGCGGTCTTCTCCGCGTTCTTCCACGCCATGCTCGACCAGGGCGTGTACCTGCCGCCCGCCGCCTTCGAGGCCTGGTTCTTCTCCGCCGCGCACGACGACGCCGCCGTGGACCGGGTGGTCTCGGCGCTGCCCAGGGCGGCCCGCGCCGCGGCCGAGGCCCAGGGCTGACGCCCAGGGCCGGTACAGCCCCGACGCCCACGACCCCGAAGGAAAGACACTCACGATGACGACGACCACCGTCGTGCACCTGCTGCGACACGGAGAGGTGTACAACCCCGGCAAGGTGCTCTACGGAAGGCTCCCCGGCTTCCACCTCAGCGACCGGGGCCAGCGGATGGCGGAGATGACCGCGGAGTGGTTCGAGGGCCACGACATCGCGGCGCTGTTCTCCTCGCCGCTGGACCGCACCCAGGAGACCGCCGTGCCCCTCCAGAAGGCGACGGACCTGCCCGTCACCCTGGACGACCGGCTCATCGAGGCGGCCAACAAGTTCGAGGGGATGAGCCTGTCGCGGCGGTCGGTGCGCGATCCCCGCGTGTTCAGCCGGGTGTACAACCCATTCCTGCCGTCCTGGGGCGAGCCCTACTCCGAGATCGTCACGCGCATGGTGGAGGCCGTCAAGATCGCCCGCCGGGCGGCGTGGGGCCGCGAGGCCGTGTGCGTCAGCCACCAGCTGCCGATCTGGATGACCCGCCGCGCGGCCGAGGGCAAACGCCTCTGGCACCGTCCCGACCTGCGCGAGTGCAACCTGGCGAGCGTGACGTCGCTGACCTTCAGCGACCAGCGGCTGACCAGCGTCAGCTACGCGGAACCCGCCGCCGTCCTCTACAAGGACGAGCCCGCACTTCCCGGGGCGTGACCCGGAGCGCGCACCCGTAACGGTAAGCTGGGCCTTCGGGTGCGGTAGGTGCGCGCTCTCCAGCGCCGGACCCGGGGGACACCACCCCGGTCGCACCGGCCGATCCGGGCCCGGGCACGCCGGTGTCCGAACGGCTCCGGTGACCGCATCCGAGCCCCTTGCCGGTTTCCACCGCCCAGCGGTGCGGCATGTCCGTAACCTCCGTCAGCGAGAAGGTGATCCCATGGGTTCCGTCATCAAGAAGCGCCGCAAGCGGATGGCGAAGAAGAAGCACCGCAAGCTGCTCAAGCGCACGCGTGTCGCGCGTCGCAACAAGAAGTAGGACCGGTAGCGGCGAACGTCGTCTCTCCGCGGGCGCGGGCGCGCTCCAGGCACGCCCCGGACGCGGAGACACCGCCGTCCTTGCCCGGCCTTTGCCGGAGCAATGGAATTTTCTGGGTGAGGCGCTGTTGTGTCTCACGGGTCGCGGTCGCCGGTTCACCCCCGGGGGTGAACGGTCCGCGGGCCTGCCGGAACAGCTCCCGTCTCCTCCCAAGGAACGTGTCGCCATGGTTCGTGTCGTACTCGTCACCGGGGTTTCCACACCCCTGGCCGCCAGGGTCGCGCAGACCCTGAGCGAGGAGCCCGGGGTCCGCCGGGTGATCGGCGCCGACTCCTCGCCGCCGCCCACGGACACGCCGGGGGTCGAGTACGCCCATGTCGACCTGCACGACGGGAGCCTGGACAGGATCGTCGCCGACTCCGGCGCCGAACTCGTCCTGCACCTGGGCCTGGACACCGCGGGCCGTCCCAACCGCGAGGACAACGTCCTGGGCACCATGCGGGTGCTCGGCGCGGCCCAGCGCTCCACCACCGTCCGGCGCCTGGTGGTGCGGTCCAGCGCCACCCTGGACGCCGACGACGCGGCCGAGGTCGAGCGGCACACCCGCGGCCTCCAGCGCCGCCGCCCCGACCTGTCGGTGGCCGTTCTGCGGTTCGCCAACCTCATCGGCCCCTCCGTGAGCACCCCGCTCACGCGTTACCTGGACTCGCGGTTCGTGCCCACCGTGCTCGGCAGCGACCCCGACGTGCAGTTCCTGCACGAGGACGACGGCGCCGAGGCGCTGGTGCGCATGGCGCTCAGCGACGGCACCGGGTTCTTCGACGTGGCGGGCGAGGACTCGGTCCGCCTCTCGCACTGCCTGCGCCGCGTCGGCGGCCAGCGGCTCCCCGTCCCGGCGCGCGGCCTGCGGGTGCTGCGCGGCCTGGCCAAGCACGGCCGGATCGACTACGCGAGCTCCAGCACCTCCCGCGCCGTGCGCGCGGGCCTCAACACCTCGGGTATGCGCACCGACTCCCTGGAGCGGGTGCTGGACTGGTCGCCCGCCTACAGCTCGGTGGAGGCCTTCGAGACCTACGCGGGCAGCCGCCGCGGTACGTCCTCGCGCGGAGGCGGTCTGCGGCCTGTCCACGTGCTCGCCCTCGCCAGGGCCACGCTGGGACGCTGAGGGGTCTCCGGTCGGCCCTGGGTCCGGCCCACAGTGCAAAACGCCCGGAAAGCGCATCTGAGGGCTTTGCGGGCAGCATGAGGCGTTCCGGGCCCCTGGGCCCCCTTGATCCATTCCACCAGGCGGTCGCCCGCCGGCGCCACGCCCGCGCGTGGCCTGTGGACAACCCCGGTCCCGGGCCCGCCCCATGTGGCGGCCCCTCGACGGCACTGGCGTCCCGCCCGTGCGGTCACCCGACCCGACCGGGCGCCCCGGCCGTTCGGTTCCGGTGTCCAGCCCTTCCGGCCCGGTTCAGCCGGTCCGTCTCTGTCTGACCGCGCGCAGCGCCACGGCACCGGCGACCGCGCCCACGGCGGCCGGGACGGCCACCCGCAGCGCGTTCCGGTGCCGCCGGAAGTCGTGCACCGGCCACCCGTGCGTGCGGGCGTACCTGCGCAGGTCGGTGTCCGGGTTGACCGCGTGCGGACGCCCCACCAGGGACAGCAGCGGCAGGTCGTTGGAGGAGTCGCTGTAGGCGGAGCAGGACGCCAGGTCCCACCCCTCCCTGTGGGCGAGGGCGCGCACCGCCACGGCCTTGGCCGGACCGTGCAGCAGGTCCCCGTTCAACCGTCCCGTGTACACCCCGTCGACGCACTCGGCCTCGGTGCCCAGAGCACCGGTCAGGCCCAGCCGCCGCCGGATGATCTGGGCCAGCTCCACCGGCGTCGCGGTCACCAGCCACACCGGCCGCCCGGCGTCCAGGTGCCCCTGGACGAGCGCCCGGGTGCCCTCCCAGATCCTGTCGGCCATGGTGTCGTCGTAGATCTCCTCGCAGAGCGCCACCAGATCGTTCACGTCGTGTCCGGCCACGAACGCCAGCGCGGCCTCACGCGCGGCGTTGATGTGCTCGGGCTGCTCGCTGCCGGTCACCCGGAACACCGTCTGCCCCCACGCGAACCGCATCAGGTCGCGGGTGGTGAACAGGTCCCGGGAGGCCAGGCCCCGGGCGAAGTGGTAGATCGACGCACCCCGCATCAGGGTGTTGTCCACGTCGAAGAAGGCGGCCCCGCGCGCGTTCGGGGACACGGCGTCGTGTGACACGGTTCTCTCCTGGCTTGGGTGGGGGAAGCGGCCCTTCGGTGTCGGGGCGGCGCTCCCCGCGTAGTGCGAGCCTACGGCCACCCGCGGGCAGGGTGGGGCCCCTGGGATGCGGCGGCAAACCCGGTGATGAAGATCACAGTGTAAATCCCCGTTGTGGCCTCCACTCTGCGGGATCGCCGCCCGCACTGGCCCCCCGAATCTGCATCTAGTGCACATCCACCCGCTAACGTGCAGCATCATTGTCGGGATGGTGACGGTAGGACTGGCATTCATAAGCGCGTTGGTGGGCTGGAGCGCCACCGCCGCGCTCGCCGCGTACGCCCAGCGCCGTCCCAGTGTGGCCACGGTCGGATGGCTCGTCGCCGCACTGGGTACGACAATCGGCCTCAGCGCGGCCGTGATCGGCGCGATGTTCGACTTCGGCGGGATCACCTTCCGGCTGCTGCATATCGGCATCAGCCTCCTGGGCCCGCTCTACATGGCCTGGGGCGCGCTGGAGTACGGCGTCCGCTCGCCCCGCGGCCGGTTCACCTCGCGGCTGTTCCTCAGCGCGTTCACCATCGTCCCCCTGGTGGTGCTGTCCGTCGACCGGGTGGGCACCCGTTTCGACGCCTCCTACCCCGCCATGGGCGACCACTACGACCTCATCCCGCGCTCGCTCGTCAACCTCGCGCAGGTCCTCGTCGCGGTCTTCCTCGTCACGGCGCTCGTCGCGGTCGCCAGGCGCGCCTCCGACCACCGCCGCACCGACCTGACGGTGCTGGGGCTGGTCGGCCTGGCCGCACTGCTCTCCGTCGTGGTCGGCCGTTTCGGCCTCGGCTTCGGGGGGCCGCTGCTGATGCTCGGCTCCGTCGCCGCGCTGTGGGGGGCCGCCGCCATGGCCGCGCGCCCGCGCCGCGACCCCTACGACGACGATGACGACTACTACGACGACTACGACGACGGGGGCGCGGACCCCGACGACGAACTCCCGGAGGAGCCCGTGCGCCGCAAGCGTCGCCAAGCCGATCCCTACGACGACTACTACGACGGTCCGCCGGTCCGCCAGGCGCCGCCCAGCAAACTGCGCGGCGTCATCACCATCTACACGCTCGCCGACGGCCAGGGCCCGGGTTTCGACCGCATCGCCGACGCCCTCGTCGCCCAGGTCTCCCACAGCGAGCCGGACACGCTGCTGTTCGCCTGCCACACGGTGCCCAGCGCGCCGCTCCAGCGCATCGTCTACGCGATGTACCGCGACGAGCTGGCGCAGGAGGAGCACGAGCAGCAGCCGCACGTCCTGGAGTTCGCCCGCCTCAGCCCCCAGCACGTGGTCGCCACCAACGTGATCGAACTCTCCCTCGCGGGCGCGGCGGCCAGCGACGGCCTCGCCGCCATGCTGATGCCCCGCTGAGCAGGGCCCGTAAGGCCCGCGGACGGGGCCGTGGCGCCCCTTTTCGCCCCGGGAGAGGTCTCGAACCGGTCTAGTTGTCGAGTCGGGACAAACCGGTGGAAGGCCCCGGGCGTCCAACCTGTGGTGAAGTAGCCTTTCCGACAGGTTTCCATGACCGGCGCCCGTCGGGCGCCGATGGCGTGTGACCACGACCGGCGGGATGACCCAGCCGAGAGCGCGCCGGAACGAAAGAAAGTGTGCTGGGATCTCCGATGCGTAAGTTTCTCGTCGTTCTCCTGATCCTCCTGGCGGTCGCGGTGGTTGCGGCCGACATCGGGGCACGCAGCTTCGCGCAGAACATGGTCGCGAGCCAGCTGGCCCAGCGGCTCCAGATGGCCGAGGAGCCGGAGGTGTCCATCGAGGGCTGGGCCTTCCTGCCGCAGGCCGTCGGCGGCACCTACTCCGAGGTCAACATCACCGCCGCCTCGGCCACCATGGACAGCATCACCGTCGAGCAGATCGACGTCACCGCCACCGAGGTCGACGCGCCCCCCGCGGACCTGCTCAACCAGCCGACCGTGGTGGCGGGGCAGCTGGACGGCTCCTTCACCGTCCCCTACTCCTTCTTCAACGCCTACCTCCCCGAGGGCATCACCATCACGACCGAGGGCGGCCAGCCCCGTATCACCGGTGAGCTGGCGTTCCCCGAGTTCGGCATCAGCACCTCCGTCAACGCGGGCGGCGAGTTCTCCGTCGAGGGCGACACCGTGACCGTCACCCCCGTCGACGTCCAGGTGGGCGACGCCCCCGTCGACCTCAGCGGCATGGCCGCGACCATGCTCACGTTCAGCGCCCAGGCCCCGCAGCTGCCGTTCGGCCTGACCGTCACCGAGATGGAGGCCACCTCCAGCGGCCTGCGGGTCACCGGTACCGGCTCGGACGTTCCGCTCATGGGCGCCGACGCGGTCTGAGGCCGGCCCCGGCCGCCCGCGGCGGCGC
>NZ_QPFC01000503.1:0-3925 GCF_003427465.1 Nocardiopsis sp. TNDT3
GCCCCCGACCACCCGCTGCGGGGCGCCACCCCCCGCCACCTGCTCAGCCACACCGCCGGGCTGGTCTCGGAGCGCTCCGAGACCGCGCCCGCGCCCTCCCTGCGCCGCTACGTCTCCTCGCTCGCGCCCGAGGACCGCGTCGCCGAGCCGGGCACGCTGTTCTCCTACTCCAACACCGGCTACGCCGTGGCGGGCCGGCTCGTGGAGACCGTCACCGGACAGAGCTGGTGGGAGACCGTGGAGTCGCACCTGTGCGGCTCCACCGGCATGGAACTGGCGCCGGTCCTGGCGCCGCGCCCCTTCCCCACCGCCGACCTGGTCACCGGACACGCCGTCGACGGCGCGGGCCGGGCCCACCCGGTGGGCTTCCACATCGAACCGGCGCTCGCCCCGGCCGGGGGCCTGGCCGCCAGCGCCACCGCCCTGGCCGCCTTCGGCCGCGCCTTCCTCGACCCCGAGCACGCCGCCCTGGACGGCGAGGTCGCCGCACCGGACGTGCTGCGCGAGATGGGCCGATCGGTGAGCGTGGCCGACCCCTTCGGCCTGGCCGACGGCTGGGGCGCCGGGTGGTCGCTGCACCTGGCCGGTGACCGCCTGTGGTACGGCCACGACGGCACCCTGGACGGCGCCACCTGCAACCTGCGTGTGGACCCCGAGGGCGGCTCGGTGGTGGCGCTGACCACCAACGCCACCACCGGCGTGACCGCCTGGGAGCACGTGGTCCGCGGCCTGCGCGAGCTGGGGGTGGACGTGGGCCACTACCGCCAGCCCGACGCCGCGGCCGAGGGCACCGCCACCGGGCCCGGCCCGGACCGCGTCACGGGGCGCTACGGCAACGGCGGCCTGGTCGCCGAGGTCGTCCCGGGCCGGGACGGGTACCGGCTGGTCATGTCCAACGGCTTCGAGGGCGCGCTGTCCACCGGCCCGGGCGGCGCCTTCCGCGTCGTCTCCGAGCGCCACGGCGGGATCGCGCTCAGCGGGCGCTTCCTGGCCGACCCCGCCGAGCCCCGGCGCGCCACGGCGCTCCAGTACAACGGGCGCACCCTGCGCCTGAGCGGGCTCGCCGTGGGCCCCAACGCCTGATCCACACCCTGCGCAGACGAGGACCGGCACAGCCACCATGAGCAGCGAAGCCACCGCCGACCCCACCACCGACGCCGCCCGGGCCAGGGCGCGCGAGGAGGTCCTGCGCCGCCTGCGCTCGCGCGGCGGGAGCGGCCAGGACATCCCGAGCGTGCCCCGCGACCGCCCGGCCGCGCTGTCCTTCGCCCAGCAGCGGCTGTGGGTCCTGGAGCAGATGGCTCCCGGCCGCACCGACTACAACTCCGCCCTGGTGCTGAGGCTGACCGGGGACCTGGACGCCGGGGCGCTGCGGCGCTCCCTGACCGCGCTCGTGCACCGGCACGAGTCCCTGCGCACGACCTTCACCGAGGTGGACGGCGAGGGGCGCCAGGTCATCGGCGCCCCCCGCGAGGTGGAGCTGCCGGTGACCGCCGCCGGGAGCCGCGAGGAGGCCGCCGAACTGGCGGCCCGCGAGTACGCCCTGCCCTTCGACCTGGAGCGCGGCCCCCTGATGCGGGCCAGGCTGCTGGCCGAGGGGCCCGGCGTCCACGTGCTGGTGCTGTGCCTGCACCACATCGTCACCGACGGCTGGTCCCTGGACCTGCTGCGCACCGAACTGGACACCCTCTACCGCGCCGCCACCGCCGACCCCGGACGCGCGCCGGAATCCCTGGCCGAGGAGCTGGGCGCGCCGCCCCTCCAGTACGCCGACTACGCCGCGTGGCAGCGCACGCGCCTGGACGGCCCCGCCCTGGACCGCTCGCTGGAGTACTGGCGCCGCAGGCTCGCCGACCCGCCCGTGCTCGAACTGCCCGCCGACCGCCCGCGCCCGGCCGTGCGCGAGGGAGCGGGCGACACCCTGCCCTTCGCGCTGTCCGCACCTCTGACGGAGCGCCTCGAACGCCTGGCCGCCGACCACGGCACCCACCTGTCCACGGTGCTGCTGGCCGCGGCCCAGGTGACCGCGGCCCGCTGGAGCCGCAACCCCGACGTGGTGCTGGGCACCGTCGCCTCCGGCCGCGAGGACCGGCGGCTGCACGCGACGGCGGGCTTCTTCGTCAACACCCTGGCCGTGCGCCAGCACGTGGACGAGGAGCTGTCCTTCGGCGCGCTGCTCGACCGGACGCGCGCCGGGTTCCTCGCCGACCTCGACCACGGTGAGGTCCCCTTCGACACGGTCGTGGACGCCGTCCTGACCGAACGCGACCCCGCCGTGCCGCCGCTGGTACAGGCCGCCGTGGTCTTCCAGAGCGCCCAGGGGCCCGCGACGGGGCTGGGCGGCCTGGAGGCCGAGCCCGTGCCGGTGCGGCGCGGCCAGTCGGTCTTCGACCTGACCCTGGAGTTCCGTCCCGGCCCCGGCGGCGTCGCCGGTTCGGCCGAGTTCGACACCGTGCTCTTCGACCGCGCCACCGTGGAGCGCCTGGTCCAGGACCTGGTGCGGGTGCTGGAGAACGCCGAGGACCCCCGGCCGCTGCGCGCCGTGGCGCTGGTCGGCCCCGAGCGGGCCGGGGAGCTGGAGCGCTCCTGGACCGGGGAGCCCGGGCCCCGGCCGCGGAGCCTGCCCGAGCTGTTCGCCGAGCGGGCGCGCCTGCGCCCCGACGACCCCGCCCTGGTCGGCGCGGACCGCACCGTCTCCTTCGCCGAGGCGGACGGGCGGGCCGCGCGCCTGGCCCGGCGGCTGCGCGAACTCGGCGTGGCGCGGGGCGACCGCGTCGGCGTGTGCGTGGAGCGCGGCCCGGCCCTGGCCGAGGCCCTGCTGGGAGTGGTGTACGCGGGGGCGGTCTACGTCCCCCTGGACCCGGAGTACCCGAAGGAACGCCTGGCCGCGATCCTCGACGACGCCGAGCCGCGCGCGGTGGTCGCCGACGCCGCGGGCGCCCGTCGCCTCCCCGGGGGCGGTCCGCTGGTGGACGCGGCCGACCCCGACGTGGACCGCGCGGAGCCGCTGCGCGAGAGCGTGCGTCCCGAGGACCCCGCCTACCTCATCTACACCTCCGGCTCCACCGGAAGGCCCAAGGGCGTCCTGGTGGCGCACCGCGGCCTGGCCGCCCTGGCCGCCTTCCAGGGCGAGCGCATGAGCGTGGGCCCCGGTTCGCGGTTGCTCCAGTTCGCCTCCCCCAGCTTCGACGCGGCCATCGCCGAGCTGGTGGTAGCGCTGCTCAACGGCGCGGCCGCCGTACTGCTGCCGCGGCCGTCCCTGGCGGGCGAGGGCCTGCCCCGCGCCCTGCGCGAGCACCGCGTCACCCACGTGACCCTGCCGCCCGCGCTGCTGCCCGGCCTGTCCCCCGACGAGCTGGGCCCGGTGGAGCACCTGCTCGTGGCGGGCGAGGCCTGCCCCGGCGAGCAGGTCGCCCGCTTCTGCGATGACCGGGCCGTGTACAACGGCTACGGGCCCACCGAGTCCACCGTGTGCACCACCCTCAGCGCGCCGCTGACGGACGGCGGCATCCCTCCCCTGGGCGACCCCGCGACGGGCACCCGCGTACGGGTCCTGGACCGCTGGCTGCGCCCGGTGCCCGACGGCGTCCCCGGCGAGCTCTACATCAGCGGCGACGGGCTGGCCCACGGCTACCTCAACCTGCCCGGCACCACCGCCGCGCGCTTCGTCGCCGACCCGGACGCCGAGGGCGGGCGCATGTACCGCTCCGGCGACCTGGTCCGCCGCGTCGGCGGGCGACTGGAGTTCCTCGGCCGCACCGACGACCAGGTCAAGATCCGCGGCCACCGCGTGGAGCCGGGCGAGGTCGAGCACGCCCTCACCCGCCTGCCCGGGGTCGAACGGGCCGTGGTCGTGGTCGACGGCACCGGAGCCTCGCGCCGCCTGGTCGCCTACGCCGTCCCCTCCCCCGGGCACGCCCCGACC
>NZ_QPFC01000504.1:0-3438 GCF_003427465.1 Nocardiopsis sp. TNDT3
ACGAGCGGGCCGAACTCGCCGACCTGGACCCCGAGGAGCGGGCGGAGCTCGCCGACCTCGACGACGGGAGCGCGGAGGCCGCGGACGACGAGCCCGAGGACCGGATCTTCGACGACGAGCCCGAGGACGGGTTCGAGGAGGAGCCCGAGGACGACCCCGAGGCCGCGGACGACGAAGAGCTTGAGGAAGAGCCCGAGGGCGAAGAGGAAGAAGAGGAAGAGGAGGAGTTCCTCGATGACGAGGCTGAGGGCCAGGACGCTGATGAGGCGGACGAGCAGGACCTGGAAGCAGAGGAGGGCGAGTACCCCGACGAGGAGGAGCGGCCCGCCGACGGGCGCTCCTGAGCCGGGGGCCGCCTCCGCCCCGCGGACCGGTGCCGCGACGGCGGTGCGCGCGTGACCCGTGGCCGCGACGGCTCCGCGGGACCGGGAGGGAACTGGTACGCATGAGTGAACCCACGCCCTGGCGGGGCGAGCCGAGGCAGATCCGCTCCTCGGGCGGATCCTCCTCCGCCAACCTCGCCGACGTACTCGAACGCGTTCTCGACAAGGGCGTCGTGATCGCGGGCGACATCAAGATCAACCTGCTGGACATCGAACTCCTCACCGTCAAGCTCCGGCTGCTCGTCGCCTCGGTGGACAAGGCCAAGGAGATGGGCATCGACTGGTGGGAGCACGACCCGGCCCTGTCCTCCCGCGCCTCGCGGCGCCAGGACGACGAGCTGGCCGAGGAGAACAGGCGCCTGCGCGAGCGCATCGAGGCCCTGGAGGAGCACCGCACCGCGCAGGTCACCGCGGCCGAGGCGGACCCCCTCGCCGAGGAGGGCTCCGGGACCCCGGCCGCGGAGGGCTCCGGCGCCCGGGAGGAGGGCGACCATGGAACGGCCTGAGCAGGCGAGCTACGTCTACGCGGTGTGCCGCCCCTTCGGCCCGGCGACCACCGACGGCATGACGGGCGTGGGCGGCCACCCCGTCCACCTCGTCGTCGAGGGCGACCTGGCCGCCGCGGTCAGCACCGTCCCCCTGGACGAGTTCGACGAGCGGGCGCTCCACGCCAAGCTGGAGGACCTGCGCTGGCTGGAGGAGGTGGCCCGCGCCCACCACGGCGTCGTGGACGCGGTGGCCCTGCGGTCCGTGGCCCTGCCGCTGCGGCTGGCCACCGTCTACCGCGGGGACGAACGGGTCCGCCAGGTCCTGCGCGAGAACGCGCAAGCCTTCGCGGCGACCCTGGACGAACTCGTGGACCGGGTCGAGGTCGGCGTGAAGGTCTACGCCGAGGCGGGCGCGCGCACCGCCGCGCAGCCCGAGCCGCAGACCCCCGCCGACGAGAGCCCGGGCAAGGCCTACCTGCGCAGGCGCAGGGAGCAGCGCGACCGCCGCGACGACACCTGGCAGCGGGCCTCCGCGCTGTGCGAGCGGGCCGACGGGGTCCTGGGCGCGATGGCCCGGGCGCGCGCCCAGCACCAGACGCAGAACGCCGCGCTGTCGGAGGCCTCCGGCGAGAACGTCATGAACAACGCCTACCTCGTGGACGGGGAGCGGGTGGCGGAGTTCCTCGCGGCGGTGGACGAGCTGAACTCCCGCGCGCCGGAGGGCACCAGGATCGAGGCCTCCGGGCCGTGGGCCCCCTACTCCTTCTCCTCCCCCCGAGCGGCGGAGGCGGGCGCGTGAGCACGGTGAACGGATCCGGCCCCGCCGGGAACGGCCCGCCCGGCACCGGCGGCTTCCCCGGCCAGGCCCACTCCCTGACCACGATGCTGGACGAGGACCACCCCCTGGCCAACCGGGAGATCTCCCTGGTGGACCTGCTCGACCGGGTCCTGGCCAAGGGGGTGGTCGTCTCGGGGGACCTGACCGTCTCCATCGCCGACGTGGACCTGGTCCGGGTCTCCCTGCACGCCCTGGTGTCGTCGATCAACGAGAACGTGCCCTCGCCCTGGGAGCACGGTCACCCCCTGAGCGGATGGATCCGCCAGGAGTGAGGACCGGCCCCGGGGGAGGGGGAAGGAGGCGGTATGCCAGAGGTGAACGGGAACCCGCTCCGCGCGGCGCAGAGCCCCGAGGGGCCGACGCCCGTGCGCGTGGCCGACGCCGACACGGTTCCGGGAGGCGGGAACGGCATCCTGGGACGGCTCCAGGACGCCCTGGACGAGACGGCGGACCCGGACCGGGCCGGCGGGGGGCCTGCGGGCCCCGAACGGCAGCGGCTGCGCCACCGGATCGAGACCGAGCCCGACACGGTCGAGCGCGACCTGATCAAGCTGGTGCTCACCGTGGTGGAGCTGGTGCGCCAGCTCATGGAGCGCCAGGCCCTGCGGCGCGTGGACCAGGGCGACCTCACCGAGGACCAGGAGGAGCGCATCGGCATGACGCTGATGCTGCTGGAGGAGCGCATGACCGAGCTGCGCGAGCGCTACGGGCTCTCCGCCGCCGACCTCAACCTGGACCTGGGCCCGCTGGGGTCCCTGCTGCCCAGAAACGGGGAGTAGGCGAAGGTGCCCCCGGTGCCCGCCTCAGGGCGAAGGCCCTGACAGAGGACGGGCACCGGGGGGAGGGGCCTCGCGCGGCCTCGGCCGCCGGGCGGGAGTGGAGTGGCCCGGGGCTACTTTCCACCGACCCCCATCATGCCGCGCACCAGGGAGCGGCGCGCGAAGAGGTACACGAGGAAGAGCGGCAGGGTCGCCAGCACGACCGCGGCCAGCATGCCGGGCACGTCCACGCGGTACTCGCCCTGGAACTCGAACAGGCCCATGGTGATCAGCCGGTTGTCCGCCGACTGGGTGAGGATCAGCGGGAACAGGAACCCGTTCCAGGCCTGGAGCGCGGCGTACACGCCGATGGTGCTCAGCCCCGACCGCGACATCGGCACCACCAGCTGGAGGAAGGTGCGCACCGGGCCCGCGCCGTCCAGGGCCATGGCCTCGTACAGCTCCTCGGAGATGTCGCGCATCGACCCCACCAGGATAAGCACGCACACCGGCAGCGCGAACGCCGCCGTGGGCAGCACGATGGCAGTCAGGGTGTCGTAGAGCCCCAGTTCGATGATGATCAGGTACACCGGGATGATCACCGCCTGGGACGGGATCGCCAGCCCCAGCAGGAACATCCGGAACACCCCCGTGGTCCACCGGGTGCGCGAGCGCACCACGGCGAACCCGGTCATGGAGGCGAGCACCAGCACGATCGCCACCACCGCGACGGTGACGATCGCGGTGTTGAGCACGAAGCCCAGCACCCCGTTCTCGATCGCCTTGACGTAGTTGCCCAGGGTCGGGTCCGCGGGCGGGGTGAGCGGCCCCGCGGAGGTGTAGTTCTCGGAGCGCTGCACCGTGGCCACGAGCAGCGCGTACAGCGGCACCCCCACGACGGCCAGCCACACCAGGGCGCCCAGCCCGGCCAGGACGTTGGGGCGCCGGCGGCCCGGCCGCCGCCGGGGGAG
>NZ_QPFC01000505.1:0-5103 GCF_003427465.1 Nocardiopsis sp. TNDT3
ACCCCAGCCCGAGGGGGACGTCCCCCTCGGCACCATCGGAGAGATCGCGTTCTCCCGGCACACCGTGATCACCCCCGTCGGGCGCTTCCCGATCAGGGGAACGGTGTGGACGGTGAACGACATGAGCCGCACCGAACGGAACACGCCCACCTGGGCGATCATCGTGGCCATCCTGGTCTTCTGGTGGACCTGTCTGCTCGGACTGCTCTTCCTCCTGGTCAAGGAGCAGAGGACCACCGGGCACGTGCAGGTCACCGTCCAGGGGCACGACAGGCACTACAGCACGACGATCATGGTGACCCACCCGGGCATGGTGGGCCAGATCCACCAGCAGGTGAACTACGCGCGCAACCTGACCTGAGTCGGGCCCGCGCCCGGCGCCGCCCCGGAAGCGGACGGCCGTCCGCTTCCGGGGTAGGCGCCCGCGGTCCCGGGGGCCGGGGCGCTCCCGGCCGCCCCGGAGCCCCGCACCAGGTGTTCACCGACGCCCGCGGCGCGCGCTACCGGGCCACCGCAGCGGCCACGGCCAGGGCCCCGAGGTGGACGGCCCGGGCGAGGCGGACCGCCCGTCGGATGTCGTCGACCCCGGCCCGGGGCCCGTCCCCCATCGCCGGGCGGCGCTCCTCGCGCCCCCCGTAGACGTTGGCGCCGCCCAGGGTCCTGCCGAGCGCTCCCGCGAACGCGGCCTCGCACTGCCCGGCGTTCGGGCTCGGATGCCGGTCACCGTCGCGCCGCCACACGCGCCACGCCCCGCGCACGTCGCCGCCGACCACGGGCGCGGCCAGCACCGCCAGGACCGCGGTCAGCCGGGCCGGACCCCACCCGGCGAGGTCGTCCAGCCGCGCCGAGGCGGATCCGAACCGTTCGTAGCGCTCGTCGCGGTGACCGACCATGGCGTCGAGAGTGTTGACCGCACGGAAACCCGCCAGACCCGCGACCCCGCCCAGGGCTCCCCAGACCAGGGGGCCGACCACGGCGTCGGAGGTGTTCTCCGCGACCGACTCGACCACCGCCCGGGCGACCCCCGCCTCGTCGAGCCCGGAGGGGTCCCTGCCGCACAGGTTCGGCAGGAGTCCCCGCGCCCGCGCGAGGTCGCCCTCCTCCAGGGCCCCGGCGATCCGCTCGGCCTCCCGGCACAGCATGCTGCCGCCGAGCACGGCCCACGTCGTGGCCGCCGTCGCCGCGCCGCCCCGCACCACGGAACCCGCGGCCACCACCGGGAGCACGGCCCCGGCCGTGAACAGGGCCCCGCGCGCCCGCGAGTCCCCGTAGACGCGTCGCTCCCACCATCCCGCGGCACGCCCGTACAGGGCGACCGGATGCCCCCTACGCGGGTCGGGCACCGCCTTGTCGAGCAGGAAGCCCGCCACCAGTCCCAGAGATCGCACCCGACCACGTTAGCCGTGCCAAGGAAGTCCCCCGCAACTCCCAAACCACGGCAAACCATGTTTGTCCCTCTGGGTAATAACACATACACAAAGAGCAATAAGCGACTGACCGTAAGGAGCCCCCTCATGCTGACCGCGCTGACCGCGCTGTTGGTTTCCGCAGGTCAGTGGTGGATGTTCTGACTCCCCGCCCCACTTTGGGCATCGGGACTTCGCGAAACGCCCGGGGTACAGCACCGCACCAGGAGTTAATCACCGGTAACGTGGTGCGCGAGGCCCATAGCGACCGGTTTGGTGGAGCGCGCGTGGTAACGAGAGGCAACTACGAATCACCGTAGTTGATGAGGCTTTGCCCGCCTGTGGGCGACATCGGACGAATACCCTAGAATGTCTGCCCGGGACGCCACCGGCACCACGGCACGGGTCCTCCCGACCGCAGGCCCGCCGAGCGGCCCCGCCCCGCCTCCGGCACGCGACACCCACCCGCGACCACGTGTCACAGCGTGATCACGACCTGCCGTAGCGGGCCACAATTGAATCGAGCACCCGTAGCTCAGTGGATAGAGCACCGGACTTCTAATCCGATGGTCGCAGGTTCGAATCCTGCCGGGTGCGCCACAAACCCCCAGGTCAGATGGGGTGCGCGAGTCGAACAGACGAGGCGCTGGGTCTGGTTCGGGGGCTGAAATGCTCCCCGTGTGCTCCGCAGTGCAGGGTCCAGTACAGGTGGACGAGGACCTCGCGGAGCACTTTGCCGTTTTGTGACCGTGCGAGCCCGGGTCAAGGCGGCCCGGCGTGCGCCCACCAGCGCCCCACAGCCACTCTGGCCCCGCCGCGCAACGCTACATCCCTGGACACGCCCCGTCGCCCCACCGACCGTATATGGCTGCTCCAACCGAAACCCCTCACCCCATGGGACATTCCGCGCCATAACCTGATGGCATCAGCCCTGGACCCAGGGCTCCGGCAAAGTCGGGCAGCGGTGCGGGCGTGTCCGACCCGGTTGGATGGAAGTCCTTCACGCCGCCATCCGTCCGAGGAACACGCCCGCGTATGCCATCGTCCAGCCCCAGTGCTCTCACCGTCGAACCCGTCTCACGCCAAGACCACCTGCTCCAGGTCATCGACATCGACGGTGCCATCGTCACCCTCGACGCGGTGCACACCCAGGCCGACACCGCGGCCACGATCCGCGCCGGGGACTCCCACTACGTCTTGACCGTCAAGGCCAACAACAAGCACCTGTACGTCCAGCCCAAGGGCCTGCCCTGGAAGTACGCGCCCGCGCGCACGATGCGCGGCACGGGCCATGGCCGCCGCGAAACCCGCACGACCAAGACCGCTGACGTCCCGGCGTGAATCACCTTCAAGGGCGCCGCTCACGCGGGTGGGTCATTACCGTAACTGACACGAAAACGTGATCGTGGGCTTGGCCTCGCGAGCCGTCTGGGTCGAATCGGGCACCATCACCCGAAGTCACCGGCCTTCAGCAGTGCAAGCTCAACGATACGGTCGCAAAAGTCACCGAAAGAAATTCCGGCGGGATCCAACGCCTTCGGCAAGAGGCTCTGAGATGTAAGTCCCGGGAGCGTGTTGACTTCCATGAACCAGACAACACCTTCGTCGTCTACGAGGAAGTCGCTGCGGCTGTATCCGTCGAGTTTGAACAAACGATGGATTTTCAACGCTGACGCCTGCAGCTCAGCAGCCAGGTCTGCGCTAATCTGTGCCGGGAAGACTTCAGCAGCCCCCGCCGCCTGGTACTTCGACTCGTAGTCGAAGAGCCGTCCACTATCCGTGATGATCTCTCCTACTGGGAGCGGAGTGTCATCCAGGACGCTGACTGTGAACTCCCGGCCGGCAACATACGTTTCGATCATGACCTCGCCGTACCGAGCCGCGTTCGCGATCGCCGACGAGAAGCCTTTTTCTTCCCGCACGATCTGCAGGCCGACGCTGGAACCCTGGGTGTTTGGCTTCACGATTACCGGGAGGCCCAGTGAGGCCGCGACGGTCGGGAAGTGCGTCTCGTTCATGAGCCAGCTCGGTGTTCGAACTCCACCCTGCTCCGCGAGACGCTTAGAGATATCCTTGTCCATCGCCAGCCCGCTGGAGATACTCGATGAGCCCGTGAATGGCACACCCAGGAGCTCAAGCAGAGCCTGTACGTGACCGTCCTCGCCCGAACCTCCGTGCAACGCAATGAACACGACATCGAACTCCCCAATTGCGTTCCCGAACGCTATCGCGTTCGAGCGTGAGCGAAGGGACAGGAGGCTGCTTTCGGTCGGCTGTTCACGCACCCCGGAGAGCGCGGTCAGCTCGCGATCCTGTGCGGATGTCAGACGCCCGGTCGCGCTATCTATGGCGGTTACATTGTGCCCCTTATCCCGAAGCGCTCTTACCACTTTTGACGCAGAAGCGATCGACACCTCTCGCTCTTCACTGGCCCCTCCGAACAGGACGGCAATATTCATGAGTGCCCCTTCGACAGAATTATGCGTAATTTATCGACGCTGTCGACGATGAGATCGCCCGCCGCCGAGGCGCGAGGGTCCACGAGGTCAGACAGCAAAGCCCCGGCCTTGGCGTCGGCTAGAACAGCTGCTTCGTCGGCCCACGGACTGCCTTCCAGGAAGAAAGAGTCGCTGGGCGACACCGAGCAACTGCCCATGATCACGAGACCGCGCCACGGTCCTGCTCCAGCGAATACTTGCAAATCATGGGCGACCGCAGCAAGGAAACCGTGCCGTGTTGAACTCACGCCGAGCTTAGCAGTTCGCCGACCCGCCCACGAACTTCGATAGGTGGCAGTGCTCAACGCGAATGATTTTCTGTATGTGCTCGGATTTGAGGTTCAGGTGATCAGCCAGAGTTGCGATTCCAACATGCCCGCAGTTGTTGATCGAGTGAATAATGAACGGCTGCTCCAGCAGCTCGCTGACAGTCAACGGGTCTGAGTTCAGGCACCTCATACTGGTATGCGCGCGGCTACCGCCGCGGCGAACGCCGTCCGCATCTGTGGGAGCTCCAAAGGAATGACCCTCCCTGCTTAAATAAAGACAGGGGGGATCATTCTAGCGCGTTCATTACTATTCAATTTAGCACTTATGACCGCAGGGCATCTACTTCTTTTTCCGACTTGCCAGTAGCAAGAATCGAAGACTGGAGGCTACTGTTGCCGCGACCATTAGGAAAAAAGCGAAACCGATGTCATGTGCAACAGGTCTCCCGACGCCTCTTCAATGCTCAAGCCACCCAGAGAGAGCGACGTGGCCAGAAACACGAGCATCATTATGAAACAGAAGGCTCCCGATTTAGCTGCCGCTGGAGATTTCGACATCGCACCCCTCGCCTTTCCTTACTGATTAATTTCTAAGGATATCGCAAGTTCCAGAAGCGCTTTGAATCAGCATGCTCGGTCAGCAGATTCAAGCGAGGTACCGATACCTATGCCTGAAGCTACTACCCCTCCTACGGCAGCACCCCCTGATACAACTGTTCCGGAAGCTGTTACGACGATGCCCACAGCACTGCCAGCGAACCCCAACCATGCCAACTGGCAGTCAGTAAGGAGCCCGGTGGGGTCGGTGTTGTTGATGGGGTCGCACTGGGCGTAGTTGTAGTTGTTGAGTTCCTGCCGGGACGGGTCGGGCTGGGTGAAGCCCAGCGTGAACGTGTTGTGGAAGCGGTGGTTCAGGTGCACCGTGCCGTC
>NZ_QPFC01000506.1:0-1532 GCF_003427465.1 Nocardiopsis sp. TNDT3
GACGAGCAGGTCCTTGACCTGCTCGTCGACACCGGCCTCCGTGACCGCGATCTTGGTCAGCGTGTTCTTGACGATGCGAAAACGCGCGCTCTGGCCGAGGCTGCGACGCAGTTCAGTGATCTGCGCGACAGTGAGCCCCCGGTATTCGGTCAGCACGGCGCCGTTCGACTCACGGAACTCGCCCGTGAGTTCGGCGACCGCGGCTGCCTTGTCCGGCCTCGCCATGGGACTCCTTCCAACATTGAACGCTGGTTGACTCCAAGGGCCCGGGCGATCGGCGTCAGCACGAGAAAAAGCCCCGGGCGCGAGGCGCACGGGGCATGACCGCGTTCCGGTGGCCGCGCGGGGCGCGGCGTGGAACGGGAAGCTCTTGTACACCTGCGCGGGCGCCCATCGCGGATGGGCCCTTAGGTCACCCGTTCGGGTGACGACCAGCGGTCTTCGGCAAGAACCCATCGTACCGCACGCGCGGGAGCCCCCGTTCCGCACCGGAGGACCGGAACCGTGATCGCGCTCACTCCCCCGGCGGGCGCGGAACCGCCTGGGCGCGGCCGGCGTCGAATCGGTGGCCGCGCGGAGGAGCCGGCAGGGACCGGAATGTCCCTCCGACGTGGCAGCATGACGCTACCGGGCACCCCCGCTCCCAGTCGTGCCCGTGTCCCCCGCGCAAAAGAAGAAGGCGAACACCCCGTGAAGACCCGTATGCCGGTCCTGATCTCCGCCGGCACCCTCGCCCTGTCCCTCACCGCCTGCGGAGGAGGCCCCGCGGAGGAGGAGCCCGCCGAGGCGGCGGCCGAGTCGCCCGAGGAGGGCGGTGGCGGCAGCGTCCTGGACCTGGTCGCCGGTCTCGGCGCGAGCACCCAGGACATCGAGAACTACACCCTCGACATCTCGATGGTCATGCCCGACCCCGACATGGGCGACATCGACATGGACATGACCTACGAGGTCATGGAGGACCCGCAGGCGGCCAAGGTCACCATGGTCATGCCCTCGATGGGCGAGATGCTCCTGGAGCTGGCCGAGGTGGCCGGCCAGGACCTGGGCCTGACCGCCGAGGAGATCGGCACGTCCATCGTCATCATCCCGGCGGAGGGCGACGCCCTCGTCTCCAACCACAACGGTCTCCAGGAGGTCGACACCGCCTGGGTCCGCGGCGCCCAGGACACCGACCAGATCGCCCCGGAGGAGATGTTCGACATCAACGCGCTCCCCGACATCGTGGGGGCGTTCGCGGAGATCGAGCAGATCGAGGAGACGGGCGCCGAGGAGATCAGCGGCGTCTCGACCACCCTCATCGAGGGCACGATGACCGGCGAGGACGTCGAGGCCCTGAACCAGGAGCAGAAGGACGCCGTCAACGAGCTGCTGGGCGGCGTCAGCGGACCCGTCGACGTGTCCGTCTGGGTGGCCGACGACGGCTTCCCGATGCGCTTGGACTTCTCCGACGAGGAGGCCGACATCTCGATGGTCTTCTCCAACCTGGGTGAGACCTCCTTCGAGATGTCGGCCTCCTCGTCGGAGAAGTCCAA
>NZ_QPFC01000507.1:0-4955 GCF_003427465.1 Nocardiopsis sp. TNDT3
GGCCGGGTGCCCGCCGGGTTCTCCCGGTCAGGCACCCGGCCCGCGATCGGTGCTGTGCGTGCTTCCTGGTCGTGCGGTCCTGTCGTGGAGAGGAGGGACAACTCGCTAGAAGCCGTAGAAGTAGCCGGGGGCCACGAAGAGCCCGACGACGATGGCGATGATGCCCCACAGGAGCTGCCCGCGCAGCACCCCGAGAACACCGGCGACGATGAGAATGATTCCGAGGATTGTCAGTAGAATACCCATACACAACCACTGTCCCGTAACGGGTTGATCAAACTTTTCGGTTGGATGTGATTTGGGAAAGGCGTCTTGGTGCAGGTGAGCGCCCCCGCACCGGATATCGCCGCACTCCCCGGAACGCCCGCGTGACCCTCCGCGCACGCCCTGCGCGCGGGGGTCCGCGGCCCCGGGGACGCTCCCCGGGGCGCCGCCGCGGCCCTCAGCCGCGGGCCAGGCGCAGGGCCCGCGCCACGATGCCCTCGCCGACCGTCGCGGTGAGGATCGACTCGGGGTGGAACTGGACCGCGTACCACCGCGCGGCCGGGTCCTCCACGGCCATGACGACGGGTTCCTCATCCGCCCCGCCCTCCAGGACGGCGGTGACCTCGAAGTGCTTGACCAGCTCGGGGAGGGTGTAGGTGGAGTGGTAGCGGGCGGCCGGGAAGGCGTCCGCCCCTCCCAGGCCGGTGAGGAGCCGCCCGCCGTGGACCCGCACGCGGCCGGGCTTGCCGTGCACCGGCGCGTCCAGGGTGCGCAGTTCTCCCCCGGCGTGCTCCACCATCCCCTGGAGCCCCAGGCACACCCCGAACACCGGCAGGCTGCGGGCGGCGAGCGCGTCCAGCAGGGCCGACATCCCGAAGTCCTCGGGCAGGCCGGGGCCGGGCGAGAGCACGACCAGGTCGGGGGCGAGCCGGTCGAGCAGGGAGGGGTCGAACCCGTAGCGGACCGTGGTCACCTCGGCCCCGTGGCGGCGCACGTAGTCGGCGAGGGTGTTGACGAAGGAGTCCTCGTGGTCGACCAGGAGCACCCGCATGCCCTCCCCCGGGAGTTCGGCTGACCCGGCCTCGGTCCCACTGTCCTCCTGCGCCGGGGAGTCCTCCCGCTCGCCCAGGGCGAGGGTCTCCAGCAGGGCGCGCGCCTTGAGGAAGGTCTCGCGCTCCTCGGCCTCGGGGTCGGAGTCGTAGAGCAGGGTGGCGCCCGCGCGCACGGCGGCCACGCCGTCGCGGATGTGCGCGGTGCGCAGGGTCAGGCCGGTGTTCATGGAGCCGTCGAAGTTGAGCACGCCGACGGCGCCGCCGTACCAGCGTCGGGGGCTGGTCTCGTGCTGCTCGATGAACCGCATCGCCCAGGTCTTGGGCGCGCCGGTGACGGTGACCGCCCACATGTGGGTGAGGAAGGCGTCCAGGGCGTCGAAGTCGCGGCGCAGGGTGCCCTCGATGTGGTCGACGGTGTGGATCAGGCGCGAGTACATCTCGATCTGGCGGCGGCCGATCACGCGGACGCTGCCCGGCTCGCACACGCGCGACTTGTCGTTGCGGTCCACGTCCGTGCACATGGTGAGCTCGGACTTCTCCTTGACCGAGGAGAGCAGTTCCTGGATGTTCTCGGCGTCGCCCAGGGCGTCCTCGCCGCGGCGGATGGTGCCCGAGATGGGGCAGGTCTCCACGCGCTGTCCGGTGCCGGGCTCGCCGGTGACGCGGACGAACATCTCCGGGGAGGCGCCGACCAGGTACTCGCCCTCGCCGAGGTTGAAGAAGAACTCGTAGGGGGCGGGGTTGCGCTCGCGCAGCAGCTCGTAGAAGCGGGCGGGCGAGGAGCAGCGGGCGTAGGTGCGGTGCCCCGGGACGACCTCGAACAGGTCGCCGCGCCGGAACTTCTCCTTGGCCTCGGCCACGACGCGGGCGTAGGAGCCGGGTTCGGGGCCCTCGGGCACCTCGGCGGCGACCACGGGCGGGGTGGGTTCGGTCTCGCGCGGCAGGCCGCGCGTGGTGGCCTCGGCGCGGTCGCCGTCGGCGGGGACGGTGAAGTCGTAGGTGTAGCGCACGCAGGTCTCGCGCTTGCGGTCGCGGACGATGACGGCGTCGGGCAGGTGCAGGACCAGGTCGCGGTCGCCGGGGTCGCGGGCGATGTGCTGCTCGATGGGCTCGAACTGGAAGGCCAGGTCGTAGCCGAAGGCGCCGTACAGGCCCAGGTTGGCGTCCTCGGGGCTGCGCAGGGCGGCCATGACGGCGCGCAGCGCGGTGAAGACGCTGGGGCGGCGGCTGCGCTCCTCCTCGGTGAAGAACTCCCCCGGATCGGGTTCGGGGACGGTGACGGCGACGCTGCCGTGTTGGAGGTCGGCCAGGGTGCTGTCGGGGTCGGGGAGGCCGACGGAGTACAGGGCCCCGGCCAGGACGGGCAGCAGGACGCGGCCGCGGGCGTTGAGGGCGGTGGCGGTGACGCGGCGCCCGCGCGTGGTGATCTCCAGGCACGGGTCGACGTAGCCCAGGTGCCAGCGGTCGTACCGGCCCGGGTACTCCATGCCGGAGGAGAGCACTCCGCCGCGGCGCAGCTCGACCGAGCGGACGAGCTCGGTGAGGATCTCGGGATCGCAGGGGGTGGCGCTGCGGTGGACGGTGACGCCGCCCTCGGTGAGGTACGTGCTGGTCTGTGCGTCGCTGGGGTTCACGGCCGGTCCTTTTGGCTGCGCGGTCGGATGGGCCGCACCGTCCGGGGCCGTGGAACACGAAACGACCGCCGGTCCGGGGCGGTCGCTGCATGGGTATGCGAACTCGGAGCACCGCCTAGGGGCGGCGCCACCACTGAGCCTGGGTGTTCGTCTGTCGCATGGGCACGAGTGTAGCGGGTGCGGTGTGCGCTGGGGAGACCGACGCGGAGGTTTTCCGGCCGCGACGTGCGGGGAACTCGCCCGGAGCAGAGGGTGGGGCGTGCGGCGGAGCGTCGAGGGGAGAGCACGAAAGCGCTCTCGCGCGGACGCGCGGCGCTGTGCTAGGGTGCGTAACCCGCTGTCGCTTTTGGACCTCACTCACAAAAGTCCCAGTATACGGAGCATAGCAAGCCGATGGAGTTCTGTCAAACCGGCGCCGACGAGGGCGCCTCGTCGGCCCTGACCGTGGAACAGGCCAGGATCAGCACGATGTACGAGCGCCTGGACGCCCTGCGCGCCCACACCTCCGAACAGCTCGCCTCCGCCCACCTCCAGGAACGCGGGGGGTACGCGGCTCTCGTGGAGCGCGAGACCCGCTCCTACGAGCAGGCGCGCCGCCGCGCCCAGCTGGGGGCGGTCGAGGAGGGTCTGTGCTTCGGCCGCGTCGACCTCTCCCACGGGGGCGGCGGACCCGAGACACGGTACGTGGGCCGGATCGGGCTGCGCGACGCCGACTACGAGACCATCCTGGTGGACTGGCGGGCGCCGGCCGCACGCCCCTTCTACGCGGCCACCCCCGGGGACCCGCACGGGGTCACCCGCCGCCGCCACCTGCGGGTGCGCCGCCGCAGGGTGCTCGGACTCGACGACGAGGTGTTCGACCCCGACGGGCTGACCGACGCCGACCGCCGCCAGCTGGTCGGGGAGGCCGCGCTCCTGGCGTCGCTGCGCCGGGGCCGGACCGGGCGGATGGGCGACATCGTGGCCACCATCCAGGCCGAGCAGGACCGCGTCATCCGCGCCCGGCTGGCCGGGGTGCTGGTGGTCCAGGGCGGGCCCGGCACCGGCAAGACCGTGGCGGCGCTGCACCGCGCCGCCTACCTGCTCTACACCCACCGCGCCGTGCTGGAGCGGCGCGGGGTGCTGGTGGTGGGTCCCAACCCGGCGTTCCTGCGCTACGTGGGCGACGTACTGCCCTCCCTGGGGGAGACCGACGCGGTGATGCGCACGGTCGGGGAGCTGTTCCCGGGGGTGGCGGCCTCCCGCCGCGACGCGCACGCCGCGGCGGCGGTGAAGGGCTGCCTGGCGATGGCCGACCTGGTGCACGCGGCCGTGGCCGACCGCCAGCGCACGCCGCTGGAGGCTTTCGGCGGCGCGGACCTGGTCGTGGAGACCGACGCGGGTGCGCTCACCGTGCCGGGGGCGCTGTGCGAACGGGTGCTGCGGACCGCGCGGGGACTGCGCCTGCCGCACAACACCGCGCGCAAGTACGTGGTCGGCTCCCTGCTCACGGAGCTGGCCCGGGCCGAGTCGCGCCTGCTCGGACGGCCCGCGGACGAGGAGGACCTGGAGTTCGCGGGCGCACGGCTGTGGTCGGAGGATCCGGTGCGGGAGGCTCTGGAGGCCCTGTGGCCGCACCTGACCCCGCAGCGGCTGCTGCGGGAGCTGTTCGCCGACCCGGCCGCGCTGGAGCGGGTGGGTGCGCGGGCCGGGTTCGGCGGGGACGCGTGCGCGCTCCTGGCGCGCTCCGTCGGGGAGCCGTGGACCGTGGAGGACGTGCCGCTGCTGGACGAGGCCGCGGAGCTGCTCGGGGAGGACGGGGGCGCCGCGCGGGCGCTGGAGCGCCGCGAGGACGCCGAGCGGGCCGAGGAGGAGCGGTACGCGCAGGGGGTGCTGGAGTTCACCGGCCTGTTCGAGGACAGGATGATGGACGCGGCGGCGCTGGCGGCGCGCCACCGGGACGCCGGGGCCGCGCGCACCACCGCGGACCGGGCGGGCGCGGACCGGGAGTGGACGTACGGACACGTGATCGTGGACGAGGCCCAGGAGCTGTCGCCGATGGCCTGGCGCACGGTGATGCGGCGCGTGCCGACCCGGTCGTTGACCGTTGTGGGGGACGTGGCGCAGACCGGCAGCGCGGCGGGGGCGCGTTCGTGGCTGGAGGCGCTGGAACCCTACGCGCCCGGCAAGGTGCACGTGGAGCGGCTGCGGGTGAACTACCGGACGCCGGAGCCGATCATGGCGGTGGCCGCCGACGTGCTGCGGATGGCCGCTCCGGGCGAGGAGGTGCCGGAGTCGGTGCGCG
>NZ_QPFC01000048.1:0-2370 GCF_003427465.1 Nocardiopsis sp. TNDT3
CGCCGGTGACGAGCGCGCGCCTCCCGGTCAGGTCCGGCACGGTGATGTCGATGGTTCGACGCGGCATGGCTCTGCTCCCTCGTGTCCTCACGGACGCGCGTTCGGGCGGTTCCCGCTCCCTCCGTACCTGGTGCACGGTGCGCAGGAACGATCCTCCGCCCAAGGCGGGGTCGGTAACCACGGCCTCCCGATCCCAGGATCGGCGGGTCACCCCTCGCGCCTCTTCCACCTCCTCGACGGTAAGGGGGGATCGGCGGTCCGTGGTTACCGCCGCGCGCGCAAGGTAGACACGGAGCAGCACCACTGGGAAGAAGGAGTGCCGTGATCGATCGCACCGGGCTGGCCGAGTTCCTCCGCACCCGCCGGGAAGCGCTGCAACCCGAGGACGTCGGGCTGCCGCGCGGGCAGCGCCGCAGGACCAGCGGACTGCGGCGCGAGGAGGTCGCCGCGCTGTGCCACATGTCGACCGACTACTACTCGCGGCTGGAGCGGGAGCGCGGACCGCGGCCGTCGGGACAGATGCTCTCCTCCATCGCCCAGGGGCTGCACCTGTCACTGGACGAGCGCGACCACCTGTTCCGCCTGGCCGGACACAACCCGCCCCCGCGCGGCACGGTCAGCGACCACGTCAGCCCCGGCCTGCAACGGGTCCTCGACCGCCTGGACGACACGCCCGCGGAGATCGTCACCGAACTCGGCGAGACCCTGCGCCAGTCCCCGATGGGCGTCGCGCTGACCGGGGACACGACGCGGTTCACGGGGCCCGAACGCAGCTCGGGGTACCGGTGGTTCACCGATCCCGACTCCCGAAGGATCTACGCGCCCGAGGAGCACCCGTTCCTCACCCGCATGTACGCCTCGGGTCTGCGCGAGATCGTCACCCTGCGCGGCCCCGACTCGCGGGCCGCCCGCCTCGCCGACCTGCTCCTGGACCGGAGCGAGGAGTTCCGGCGGGTGTGGGAGGACCACGAGATCGGTGTGCGCCCCCACCACGTCAAGCACTTCGTGCACCCCGAGGTCGGTCCCCTGGAGCTGAACTGCCAGAGACTGGTCGACCCCGGCCAGGCCCACTCGCTGCTCGTCTACACCGCCGTCCCCGGCAGCGAGAGCCACGACAGGCTGCACCTGCTGTCGGTCATCGGAGCCCGGGCGCTGGGCTGAGCACCCGCCGCCACGCCTCCCCCGCCCGTCACGGGCCGGAGGCGGCGATCTCCTGGCCCCTGTCCAGGACGGCGCGCGGGTCCCCGTCCGGGGCCACGGCCGTGCCCAGCTCCCCGGCCATCGTGCCGCGCAGCTGGGCCCAGACCGGTTCGTAGGTGGGGTCCAGCCGTGCCTCGGGGATCTGCTCGACGTACTGCCCCACGTCGGGGTCGTCGCGGAACTCCTCGACGCCGGACTCGGTGGTCGGCAGCAGCCCCTCGACCTCCAGGTAGGCGGTGTAGTTCTCCGGTTCGTAGAAGTAGTCCAGGAACTCGGTGACCAGCTCCTGGTTGCCGGGGTTGTCGAAGGCCACCAGGTAGTCCTGGATGCCGTGGGTGGAGGGCTCGGCGCCGCCGTTGGTCGGGTGGGTCGTCGTGCCGTAGTCCACGCCCGCCTCGTGCACCGGGTCCAGGAACGCGCTGCCGCCCAGCGGCGCGTACACCATGGCGGCCCTGCCCTGGGCGAAGAGCGGCCACGTGCCGTCTGGGCGGTTGGTCTGCCCGGGGTTGGGCTGGGTGGCTTCGTGCTCCACCACCAGGTCCCGGAGGAACTCCAGCGTGGCGACGTTGCGGTCGCTGTTGACCGTCCACTCGCCGTCCTGCTTCCAGCCGCCGCCGTTGGAGCGCGCCCACGTGCCGAACTCGTAGTCGCCGCCGTCGAAGCCCAGCGCCAGCGCGTAGGGGACGTGGTCGCCGGGGAGCGCCTTGACGCGCTCCGCCGCCTCCAGGAACTCGTCCCAGGTCCGCGGGGGCTCGCTGATCCCGGCCTCGGCGAAGATGGTCCGGTTGTAGTACATCGCGTTCACCGTCGCGACGAACGGCAGGGCGTACTGCTCACCCTCCAGCGAGGCGTTCTCGGCCAGGACCGGGACGAAGTCGGTGAACTTGTCCTCGGGCAGCACGTCCCGCGCCGGGTGCAGCAGGCCCGCCTCGGCGTAGTCGGCGAAGAGGTTCGTGTTGAGGATGTCGGGGAACTGCCGGGTCTGCACCATCGTGTTGACCTGGTTCTGGAGGTCGTCCCAGCCGATCACCCGCAGCCGGACGCTCGTGCCGGGGTGGTCGGCCTCGAAGTCCTGGATCAGGTCGGTCCAGTAGGGCTGGGTCCCCTCGGTGTACTGCGCCACGACCAGCTCGATGGTGTTCGGGTCCCCGCCCCCGTCCCCCCCGCCCC
>NZ_QPFC01000508.1:0-2148 GCF_003427465.1 Nocardiopsis sp. TNDT3
CGCGGGTCAACGGAGCGCGGGCTCAGTCGTCACCGTCATCGCCGTCGTCTTCGTCATCGTTGTCGCCGTCGTCGTCCCCGTCATCACCGCCGCCGTCTCCGCCGTCATCTCCACCGTCGTCTCCGTCGTCGCCCTGTTCGACGTCCACGTTGGGCATGAGATCGTCGCAGGCCGCGGTGCCCAGGACCACGACGGTGGCCAGGGCGCCCACGGCGAGCACCCGGCGCAGTGCGGTCAGGGCGGTGAGGAGCGGTTCGAACGCCTTCAACATCTTCTAGCGAGGAACCCCGGCTGTTCATGGCCGGGAGGAATCGCTTCCCTCACCCGAACGGGCGGTTAGTCTGGGCGTTTTTGCTGGTCGATGTACTCCGCGATCACCGACAGCGGCGCGTCCCCACACGAGGCGGCGAAGTAGGACGGCGACCACAAGTGGTTGCCCCACAGGAACTGTCGCACGTGGTCGGGGAACTGCTTGCGCAGGTAGTGCGCCGAGGTGCCCTTGAGCCGGTTGACCAGTGTCGAGACAGGGAGTTTGGGCGGGTAGTGCACGAGCAGGTGGACGTGGTCATCCTCGCCGTTGAACTCGCGCAACTCAGCTCCCATGGTCTCGCACACCTGGTGCATGACCTGTTCGCAGTGGTTCAGCATCTGGTCGGTGAGGACACCACGCCGGTACTTGGTGACGAAGACAAGATGAGCTTGAAGGTCGGATACGACGCTTCTTCCACGCCTGACATTGGGATCTGGTTTCCACCTTGGTGACATGGATAAGACGGTAACCTGTGGGTGTGAAGATCGTTGTGCAGGTGAAGCTGCTCCCCGACTCCGCTCAGGAGGCGACGCTGTGGGAGACGCTGAAGTTGTGCAACCAGGCGGCCAACCGGGCCTCGCGGAGTGCGCACGAGTCCGGGGTGAAGGCGAAGACACCGTTGCAGCGGCTGGTCTACGACGACCTCAAAGCGATGGGGTTGTCCGCGCAACCGGCGATCCACTGCGCACGCAAGGTCGCCGGGGCCTATGCCACGCTGAAGGCCAACCTCAAGGCCGGAAACCACGGCTGTGAGGGGTCCAAGCGGCGTACCCGGGTGGAGAACACGCCGGTTCGGTTCCGAAAAGACGCCGCGCAGCCCTTCGACGACCGGTGCCTGTCCTGGCAGATAGACGCGCGCACGGTGTCGATCTGGACCGTGCACGGCCGGGTGAAGGGCATGGCGTTCGCGTGTTCACCGGACCAGGCCAAGGTGCTCACCGAGTTCCGCAAGGGCGAATCCGACCTGGTCAAGCGCGGCGACAACTGGTACCTGTACGCCACCTGCGAGGTTCCCGAGGCCGACGAGTACACCCCCGAAGGTTTCGTGGGTGTGGACCTCGGCATCGCGAACATCGCCACCACCAGCGACGGCACCGTTCACTCGGGCAAACAGGTCAACCAGGTCCGCCACCGCAACCGCCACCTCAGGCGCCGTCTCCAGAAGAAGGGAACCAAGTCCGCCAAGCGTGTCCTGCGCCGCCTCTCGGGCCGCGAGGCGCGGTTCGCGGCCGATACCAACCACCGCATCGCCAAGCAGATCGTGACCGAGGCTCAACGCACCTCACGGGGTGTCGCCCTGGAAGACCTGGGCGGCATCCGCAAGAGGGTACGGCTACGCAAGCCCCAGCGGGTCACGCTGCACTCCTGGTCCTTCGCTCAACTGGGCGCTTACATCGCCTACAAGGCGAAACGGGTCGGAGTGCCGGTGGTGTACGTGGACCCGGCCTACACCTCCCAGGGGTGTAGCGCCTGTGGCCACGTCGACAAGAGGAACCGGCCGAGCCAGGCCACTTTCCGATGCACGTCGTGCGGTTTCGCTGGGCACGCCGATGTGAACGCGGCCCGCAACATCTCCTCCAGGGGTGTGGCGGGCTGGGCAGTGAGTCACGCTGCCGACGACGCGGCCTGAAGCACACCTGCCAGGTGTGTGGAAGAGCTGCAAGCTCGGTCCTTCAAGGCCGAGAAGCTGACGCCAGACCTCCGGATCTGCGGGCGGGCCGCGGGGGCGCGGCCCCGTGCAGCGGCCAGCCTAGGACCCGGTCGCGCGGGCGGTCGGGGCGCCCCCGTCCCCGCGGGGCCGGGCCCGCGCCCGGGGAGGCCGGCAACGGACACGGCGG
>NZ_QPFC01000509.1:0-5134 GCF_003427465.1 Nocardiopsis sp. TNDT3
GTCACGCCCTCCGCACCCCGCGCCGCCCGTCGGCCGCGGTGCTCAGGCGTGCGCACGGGGAGCCGGGAACACGAACGGGAGGCATGCTGTGAAGAGGGTCGAGCCGCAGGTCCGTCTGGTGGCGCGTCCGCAGGTGGACTACGACGCCATCGCCGACTACCTCAAGGAGGTCGGCGGGGAGGCGTGGCTGGAGCGGTTCGACCGCGGTGAGCTCGACGCCCACCTCAACGACCCCCAGAACCTCGCCGAGTTCGCCGGGCGGCTGTGCTACCGCTCCTGGGAGCCGGGCCTGAACCCCAACGTGACCCGGGTGCGCACCGACCAGGACGCCTACCTCGGCAACATCCTGGCCAGCATGCACGGCTCCGTCCTGGAGCACATCAGCTTCAGCTTCGTCCTGCACAACGTCTCGCGGGTGCTCACCCACGAGCTGATCCGGCACCGTCCGGGCGTGGCCGTCTCCCAGGAGTCCCTGCGCTTCGTGCGCCTGTCCGACCTGCCGTTCTGGTTCCCCGACTGGGCCGAGGACGACCCCGAGCTGATGGAGCGCGCCACCGCGATGCTCCGCCAGATGGAGGAGTTCCAGCTCTGGATGGCCGACCACTTCGGCCTGGACGACGAGGGTGTCAAGTTCGCGGAGAAGAAGCACAAGACCTCCTTCATGCGCCGCTTCGCCCCCGAGGGCGTGGCCACCGGCCTGGTGTGGACCGCCAACGTGCGCACCCTGCGCCACACCCTGGAGGCGCGCACCGCCCCCGGCGCGGAGGAGGAGATCCGCCTGCTGTTCGACCTCATCGGTCGGACCCTCCAGGAGGAGGCCCCTGCGCTCTTCGGCGACTACGAGGTCCGGGACGGCGCCTGGGTACCCAGGTACCGCAAGGTCTGAGCGCCCATCGGACACGGCGGCCCGCCCCTCGGGGCGGGCTTTTTTGTGCGCGCAGGAAACCGGGACTTCCTCCCTCCTGGCGGGTGCGCGGCCCGTTGCGCCCGGTGCGGGGCGGGGGAGCGTCCGGGCCGCCGGCTCCACGCGCGAGTCGCCGTCACAGGAGCTTCCCCAGCCCTTTACGCCCCCTACACGCCCCGGAAAACCCGCCCGTTTCGGGCCCCTTCCTCACGGAGAGCGCACCTTTCCGGCGATAAAGCCACCTAAGGTGCGAGCGGCGCATATCTCAGCGAAGGCATGGAAAGTATTCTTTTCTGTATTTTTCTTTCCCCGGTGCTTTCTCTCCGATTCGGCTCCGGGTAGCGGTTGCCCGAAATCCTCCGCTGAGTCACACCGGCTCTGGTCTTTGTGGTGCCGAAGGGACAGGATGTCCGGGTCGGCTTCGCCGTATCGGTGATATGTGCGGGCCGATCCTTCGGAAAAAGTGCGGAACGAAAATGGAGGCAATCGGAATGAGGGCTCTCGTGTCCGCCGCGGCGGCACTCGCGTTCGCGGTGGGCGGATCCGTGGCGGGCGCCGCTCCGGCCCACGCCGCGACCGGTGAGGTCGTGGTCTTCACGACCGAGTTCGAGGAGCTGCGCCGCTACCCCGAACCCCCGGCGGGCTCCTGCCAGCGGCTCCCCGAGACCGCGCACGTGCTGGTCAACCTCACCGACGCGGACGTGCGCATGCACGCCGGCACGACCTGCTTCGGGCCGTCGGTCCTGGTCTCGCCGAACCACGGCTGGCACGCTCCGCCCAGCGGGCTGTTCAGCTTCTCAGTGGCCTGACCCCGACCGGTCCCGCGACCTCCGCCCGGCGGTCGCGGGACCGCGCGGCGCTCCGGTGGAGGTGCGCCCGCAGGGGAGAAAACGCCACGAAAATACGCATTTCCTTCTTGCTCTACGGGTGGAAACATGTCCGTTTCCGAGTTTTCGGACGCAGGAACCCGTTCTCCGTTTTGACGCTTTCGGTGCGATGTCCGAGTGTGGTGGGGGAAGCGTGTGGCCGCTGCGTTCCGGGATCGGGCAGCGCACCGCCGTGGAAGCAGAAGGGAAAGGTGCCCGTACGTTATGCTGCACACCCTCATCGTCGGTCTGGGCAGATCGGGAGAAGGGCTGCACCTGCCGTCGCTGGCCAAAGCGCGGGCACAGGCCCCCGCCCTGTTCGCCGCGGGGCCGGTGGTGGGATTCGACCCGTTCCGGGGCCCCGTCGAGGGGGTCCTCACCGCCGACTCCCTGGAGGAGGCGGCCCGCTGCGCGCCGCCCTCGCGCACCGTGGTCCACCTGTGCACGCCGCCGCACCTGCGCTCCGGTCCGCTGGAGCACCTGGCCCGCCTCGGCTACCGCATGGTCGTCGTGGAGAAGCCGCTGGCCCTGGACCTGGTGGACCTGGCCGCCGTCGCCCGGCTGCGGCGGCGCTGGGGCCTGGACCTGACCGTCACCACCCAGTGGCTGGACAGCGCGCTCACGCGGCGACTGCGCGCCGCGGTGCGGGGCCGCGTCTTCGGCGACCTGCGCGCCGTCACGGTCGTGCAGAACAAGCCCCGCTTCACCCGCACCGCGCAGACGCCGGGCCACCCCACCGCCTTCGACGTGGAGGTCCCGCACGCGCTGGCCGTGGTGATCAGCCTGGCCGGGGGAGCGGACGTCACCGCGGCCTCCCTGGAGGACATGGTCACCGAGCAGTCCCGGCTGCCCGGACTGGGCCGCGCCCGCCTCGACCTGGCGCACCACGGCGGGGTGCGCAGCCGGATCGACTCCGACCTGACCTCCCCCGTCCGCGAGCGCCGCATCACGCTGGAGTTCGACCGCGCCGTGCTCACCGGCCACTACCCGTGCAGCGCGGCCGACCACACCGCCCAGCTGTCGGTGGACGCCACCGGGCACCGGGCCTCCCACTCGGTCTTCGCCGACGACGCCCTCCCCGCCTTCCTCCGCGCCGCCTACGCCCGCTACGCCCGCTCCTTCCGCGGCCCCGGCACGCTCCCGGTCCAGGTCGAGGCGGTCCGGCTGCTCACCGAGGCCAAGGGGCTGTGCGCGGCCCACGGCCGCAGGCAGGAGGTGGGCAGTGCCGTCGGCGCCTGAACACACCGCTCCGCCGCTCGCCGGGATCGGCGACGAGGCGGCGCCCGACCTCGACGGACAGCTCGCCGCCCTCGCCGAACTCGGCTGGAACCGCCTGGAACTGCGCACCGTGGACGGGACCGCCCTGGCCGCCCTGGACGAGCGGGCCTTCGACCGCGCCGCCGGACGGATCCGCGAGGCCGGGACCGACGTGGTCGCCGTCGCCTCCCGCATCGCCGACTGGTCCAGGCCCGCCACCGGGGACTTCGCCCCCGACCTGGCCGAACTGGACGTCCTGGCCCGGCGCTGCGCGGTGCTGGGCACCCGGCTGGTCCGGGTCATGTCCTACCCCCGCGACGGGCTCCCCGAGGCCGAGTGGGGGCGGCGCGTCCGCGTCCGCCTGCGCGAACTGGCCCGCCGTGCCGAGGACGCGGGCCTGGTGCTCGTGCACGAGAACTGCGCGGGCTGGGCGGGGGACCGCGCCGACCGCGCCCTGGAACTGCTGGCCGAGGTGGACAGCCCGGCCCTGCGGCTGCTGTTCGACACCGGCAACGGCGTCGCCCACGGCTACCGCGCCCCGGAGATGCTGCGCGAGCTCCTCGACCACGTGGCGCACGTGCACGTCAAGGACGCCGTCACCGCGCCCGACGGCGGGGTCGACTACGTCCCGCCCGGCCGGGGGGAGGCCGGAACCGTCGAGTGCCTGCGGCTGCTGGCCGCGCACGGCTACACCGGAACGCTGTCCATCGAGCCCCACCTGCACCTGCGCCCGCACCTGCGGGTCTCGGGCGCCGACCCCGGCCGCGGCGACCGGCCCGCCTTCGTCGCCTACGGGCGCGCCCTGGAGGACCTCGTGGCCCGCACCTGGCACACCGGAGGCGGCCCCGCCAGGGGCACGGGCCACCATGGCGGGGACGCGGACCCTCACGCCGCGACCGGGGCCGCCCGTACCGCCGACGGCCTCCACCGCACCGAGGGGGTCCGGTGACCGCCGCGCTCACCCCCGACGACCACGACCTGCTGCTGCGGCTGCTCGAACTGCCCACCGCGGGCCCGCTGGAGACCGGCCCCGACGGGCCCCCGCCGCTCCTGCGCGAGGCCCAGCTCCTCTACGCCCGCGCCGCCGCCGGAGCCGGGTTCGACGTCGTGCACCACGCCCCGGTCCGGCCCGCCGACATGGACCGACCGGACGTCCCGGCCCCGGTCCGCGAGGCCCTGGCCCGCCCCGGCTTCCTCGACTGCCAACCCAGCCTCGTGCTGCGGCTGGGCCCCGACCTGCCCGCCGAGCGCACCGTGATGTTCAACGTGCACCTGGACACGGTCGCCGGGCGGCAGCCGGTCGGCTTCGACGGCGAACGCTTCCACGGGCGCGGCGCCATCGACGCCAAGGGCCCGGCGGTGGCGCTGCTGGCGGGGGTGCGCGCCGCCCGCGAGCGCGACCCGGCTGTCGGCCGCGACGTCGCGGTGCTCGTCCAGGCCGTGGCCGGGGAGGAGGGCGGCGCCATGGGCACCCTCGGCACCCGGCCGCTGGTCGAACGCGGCCACACCGGCCGCCTCAACATCTTCTGCGAACCCACCGGGATGCGGTTCCTGACGCGCAGCACCGCGGCGATGACCGCCCGGATCTCGGTCCGCGGGGACGACGCGATCGACGACCGCCCGCACACCGGGCACAACGCCTCCGTCCTCCTGGGCCACCTGGCCCGGCACCTGGGCCGCGCCCTGGACGCGCACGCCCGCTCCGGCGCGGTGTGCCTGGCCGGACTGCACACCGGCACCCTGCACAACAGGGTCTACGGCAGCGGGTCGCTGCTGCTCAACCTCGCCTACGGCGACGCCGCCGCGGGGCGCGCCCTGGAACGCGCCCTGACCGACGCGCTCGACGCGGGACTGGACGCCTTCACCAAGGAGTTCGCCGACACCGCGCTGTTCGCCCGCACCGCGGCCGACGCCCGCGCCCTCACCCGTCTGGAGTGGACCAAGCGCGGCCTGCCCGCGCTGGACGACCGCGACCCCTGGGGGCCCGCCCTGCTGCGCCGCGCCGGAATCGCCCCGTGGCCCGAGGACGAACCGGCCTTCACCTGCGACGCGATCTGGATGTCCGGGGTCGCCGGAGCCAGCACCGCCGTGCTGGGCCCCGGCGACC
>NZ_QPFC01000510.1:0-11442 GCF_003427465.1 Nocardiopsis sp. TNDT3
TTCACGCGGTGGTCGCGCTGTCCGGAGCGAGCGCGCTGTCCACCCTCGCCGCGCTGCCCGTCCTCCTGGCGGACGGCGGCCACCCGGGCTCGGCGGCCGCCCCGGCCGTGACGGCCTTCGCCGCGGGCAGCGGCCTGGGACGGCTGGCCGCGGGCACCGCGGCCGAGCGGGCCGGCCGCAGGCGCACCCTCACCGCGCTACTGGGGGCGGGGGCGCTCGCCCAGGCGGGACTGGCCGCCGCCGTCCCGGCCGGGCAGAGCGCCGCGCTGGTGCTCCTCGCGCTGACGGCGGGCGCGTGCACCGGTTCGTGCTACCCGCTGACCCGGGCGATCACCGAGGGCCACTTCGGGCCGCGTTGGACGGCCGACATCCACGGCCTGGTCTACAGCTCCAAGGCGGTCGGCGGCCTGCTCGGCGTCGGCGGGACCGCGCTGTTCCTGGCCCTGGCGCCGACCTCCGCGTGGCCCGCGGGCCTGGCCGCGTCCGGCGTGCTCTGCGGCGCGGCGGCCGTTCTGTCGGCCCTGCTCAGGCGCCCGCTTCCGATCCGGACCACACCCGCCCCACACGGGGTCTGGACAGCGACGCGGCACCGTGCTCCAATGTGATGCACACGGTATACAGTATCCCGCCTACAGAAGACGGTCGCACCACACAAGCCACCGCAGGACACATCCCGCACACCCGCACGAAAGGGGTCGGCGTACCGATGGCCGACAAGGCAACCAGCGAGTCCACCAGCAGCGAGAAGACCACGATCTCCGGCGGCCACCTGGTCGCCAAGGCCCTCAAGGCCGAGGGGATCGACGTCATCTTCACGCTCTGCGGCGGACACATCATCGACATCTACGACGGATGCGCGGACGAGGGCATCGACGTGGTCGACGTGCGGCACGAGCAGGTCGCCGCGCACGCCGCCGACGGCTACGCCCGCGTCACCGGCAAGCCCGGGTGCGCCGTCGTGACCGCCGGACCGGGGACCACCGACGCGGTCACCGGCATCGCCAACGCCTACCGCGCGGAGAGCCCGATGCTGGTCATCGGCGGCCAGGGCGCCCTGAGCCAGCACAAGATGGGCTCGCTCCAGGACCTGCCGCACGTGGACATGATCAACCCGATCTCCAAGTTCGCCGCCACCGTGCCCCACACCGAGCGGGTCGCCGACCTGGTCTCGATGGCCTTCCGCGAGGCCAACAGCGGCGCCCCCGGCCCGGCCTTCCTGGAGATCCCCCGGGACGTCCTGGACGCCGAGGTGCCCGTGGAGCGGGCCCGCGTCCCCGCCAAGGGCCGCTACCGCGCCTCCACCCGGCAGGCGGGCGACCCCGCCGCGATCGAGCGGCTCGCCGACCTGATCGTGCGCTCCGAGAAGCCCAGCATCCTGCTCGGCAACCAGGTGTGGACCACCCGGGCCACGCAGTCCGCCACCGACCTGGTGCGCGCGCTCAACATCCCCGCCTACATGAACGGCGCGGGCCGGGGCACCCTGCCGCCCGGGGACCCGCACCACTTCCAGCTCTCCCGGCGCTACGCCTTCACCAACTCCGACCTGATCATCATCGTCGGCACCCCCTTCGACTTCCGGATGGGCTACGGCAAGCGCCTCTCGCCCACCGCCACGGTGGTGCAGATCGACCTCAACTACGCCACCGTCGGCAAGAACCGCGACGTGGACCTGGGGCTGGTCGGGGACGCCGACGTGATCCTGTCCTCGGTGCTCCAGGCGACCTCGGGCTACGGGGACAACGGCGCCCAGAGCCGCAAGACCTGGCTGGAGGAGCTGCGCACCCAGGAGCAGGCCGCGCTGGACAAGCGGGCGCACCTGCTCACCTCCGACTCCACGCCCATCCACCCCTACCGGCTGGTCAGCGAGATCAACCAGTTCCTCACCGAGGACTCCATCTACGTCGGCGACGGCGGCGACATCGTCACCTTCTCCGGCCAGGTGGTCCAGCCCAAGTCGCCGGGCCACTGGATGGACCCCGGGCCCCTCGGCACGCTGGGCGTGGGCGTCCCGTTCGTGATGGCGGCCAAGTACGCCCGCCCGGACAAGGAGGTGGTGGCCCTCTTCGGCGACGGCGCGTTCAGCCTGACCGGCTGGGACTTCGAGACCCTGGTCCGGTTCGACCTGCCCTTCGTCGGCATCGTGGGCAACAACTCCTCGATGAACCAGATCCGCTACGGCCAGATCGCCAAGTACGGCGCGGACCGGGGCGAGATCGGCAACACCCTGGGCGACGTCAACTACGCCGAGTTCGCCCGGATGCTGGGCGGCCACGGCGAGGAGGTCCGGGACCCGGCCGACATCGCCCCGGCGCTGCGCCGCGCCCGCGAGTCCGGCAAGCCCTCGCTGATCAACGTCTGGATCGACCCCGAGGTCTACGCCCCGGGAACGATGAACCAGACCATGTACAAGTAGCCCTGACCAGGAAGGAGAGAGTCATGGGCAAGGCACTCGACGGGGTCCGCGTCCTGGACATGACCCACGTCCAGTCGGGCCCGTCGGCGACGCAGATACTCGCCTGGATGGGCGCCGACGTGGTCAAGGTGGAGGCGGTCACGGGTGACATCACCCGGCGCCAGCTCCGGGACAAGCCCGGTGTGGACAGCCTCTACTTCACGATGCTCAACTCCAACAAGCGCAGCGTCACCCTCAACACCAAGAGCCCCAGGGGCAAGGAGATCTTCCTGGACCTGGTGCGCCGCAGCGACGTGCTGGTGGAGAACTTCGCCCCCGGCGCGCTGGACCGCATGGGCTTCACCTGGGAGGTGCTCGCCGAGGCCAACCCGCGGCTGGTCTACGCCTCCATCAAGGGGTTCGGCCCCGGCGCCTACGCCGACTTCAAGGCCTACGAGGTGATCGCCCAGGCGATGGGCGGCTCCATGAGCACCACCGGGTTCGAGGACGGCCCGCCGCTGGCGACGGGCGCCCAGATCGGTGACTCGGGCACAGGGATGCATACAGTAGCCGGTATCCTCGCCGCGCTGTACCAGCGCACCACCACCGGCCGGGGCCAGCGCGTCCAGGTCGCCATGCAGGACGCGGTGCTCAACCTGTGCCGGGTCAAGCTGCGCGACCAGCAGCGCCTGGCGCACGGGCCGCTGGCGGAGTACCCCAACGACGACTTCGGCGACGAGGTCCCCCGCTCCGGCAACGCCTCCGGCGGCGGCCAGCCCGGCTGGGCCGTGCGCACCTCCCCCGGCGGCCCCAACGACTACGTGTACGTCATCGTCCAGCCCACCGGCTGGGAGCCCATCACGCGGCTCATCGGCCGCCCCGAACTGGCCGAGGACCCCGAGTGGGCCACCCCCGAGGCCCGGCTGGACAAGCTCGACAAGATGTTCGCCCTCATCGAGGAGTGGGCCAGCCAGCTCCCCAAGTGGGACGTGCTGGCCGCGCTGAACGCGCACAACATCCCCTGCGGGCCGATCATGTCCACCCGCGAGATCATCGACGACCCCACCCTGCGGGCCAACGGGGTCGTCACCACCGTCGAGCACCCCGAGCGGGGCTCCTACGACACGGTCTCCTCGCCGATCCGGCTCTCGGACTCACCGGTGGACGTCGTCCGCTCCCCGCTGCTCGGCGAGCACAACGCCGAGGTCTACGGCGGCGAGCTGGGGCTGTCCGACGAGGACCTGGCCGAACTCGCATCGAACGGAGTGATCTGAACACATGGCCGCCTACACCCCCGACCGCCCCGACCACGACCGCGCCGCGGTCCGCGAGGTGCTCGACCGCGCCAGGGCCGAGGGCAGGACCGCCCTGACCGCCCCCGAGGGCCGCGTCCTGGCCGACGCCTACGGCATCCCCGTCCCGGGCGAGGCCCTGGCGCACTCCGCCGAGGAGGCCGCCGAACTCGCCGGTGAGCTTGGCCTGCCGGTCGTGGCCAAGATCGTCTCCCCCGACATCCTGCACAAGACCGACGCGGGCGGCGTCGAGGTCGGCCTGGACAGCGCCGAGAAGGTCGCCGAGGCCTACCACCGCATCACCGCCAACGCCCTGGCCCACAGCCCGGGGGCGCGCATCGACGGGGTCCAGATCCAGCAGCAGGTCGGCGGCGGGCCGGAGGTCGAGGTCCTCGTCGGCGCGACCACCGACCCCACCTTCGGCAAGATCGTGGTCTTCGGGCTGGGCGGCGTCCTGGTCGAGGTGCTGCGCGACGTCACCTTCCGGATGGCCCCGGTCTCCCGCGAGGAGGCGCTGACCCAGATCGACGACATCCGCGCGGCCGAGGTCCTGCGCGGCGTGCGCGGCCGCCCCGCCGTGGACCGGGAGCGGCTGGCCGACGTGGTCAGCAGGCTGTCGGACCTGGTCACCGACTTCCCCGAGATCGCCGAGGCCGACCTCAACCCGGTCTTCGCCGGACCGGCCTCCGCCGTGGCCGCGGACCTGCGCTTCGTCCTGGACTTCGCGCCGCCCGAGCCGCCCGCGCGGTTCGAACGCGACGAGATCCTCGCCGCGATGAACCGGGTCTTCAAGCCGCGGTCGATCGCGATCGTCGGCGCCTCCAACGAGCCCGGCAAGATCGGCCACTCCGTCATCAAGAACATCGTCGACGGCGGGTACGCGGGCGAGGTCTACCCGGTCAACCCCAAGTCCCCCGAGGTGTACGGCCGCACGGCCTACGCCAGCGTCCTCGACATCCCCGGCGAGGTCGACGTGGCGGTCTTCGCGATCCCCGCCAAGTTCGTGGCGGGCGCGCTGGAGGAGGTCGGCACGAAGGGGGCCGCCGCGGCGGTCCTCATCCCCTCCGGGTTCGCCGAGACCGGCGAGCAGGAGCTCCAGGACGAGGTGCTCGCCGTCGCCCGCAGGCACGGCGTGCGCCTGCTCGGCCCCAACATCTACGGCTACTACTACACGCCCGAGAAGCTGTCGGCGACCTTCTGCACCCCCTACGACGTCAGCGGAGGCACCGCCCTGACCTCGCAGTCGGGCGGGATCGGCATGGCCATCCTCGGCTACAGCCGCAGCACGAGCACCGGCGTCTCGGCCATCGTCGGCGTCGGCAACAAGGCCGACATCGACGAGGACGACCTGCTCACCTTCTTCGGCCAGGACGAGAACACCAACGCCGTCGCCATGCACCTGGAGGACCTCAAGGACGGCCGCGCCTTCGTCGAGGCCGCCCGCGAGGTCGTGCCGCACAAGCCCGTCATCGTGCTCAAGGCCGGGCGCACCGACGCCGGGGCGCGCGCGGCCGGGTCGCACACCGGCGCGCTGGCGGGCGACGACAAGGTCTACGACGACATCCTGCGCCAGGCGGGCGTGGTCCGGGCCCCCGGGCTCAACGAGCTGCTGGAGTTCGGCCGCGCGCTGCCGGTCCTGCCCACCCCCAAGGGCGAGAACGTCGTCATCATCACCGGCGCGGGCGGATCGGGCGTGCTGCTCTCCGACGCGGTGGTGGACAACGGGATGAGCCTCTACGAGATCCCGCCGGACCTGGACGCCTCGTTCCGGGCCTTCATCCCGCCCTTCGGCGCCGCCGGGAACCCGGTGGACATCACCGGCGGCGAGCCGCCCTCCACCTACGAGGCCACGATCCGCCTGGGCCTGGAGGACGAGCGGGTGCACGCGCTCATCCTGGGCTACTGGCACACCATCATCACGCCGCCGATGGTCTTCGCGAAGGTGGTCGCCGACGTGGTGGCCGAGGCCAGGGCCAAGGGGATCGACAAGCCCGTGGTCGCCTCGCTCTCGGGTGACACCGAGGTCGAGGAGGCCTCCCGGTACCTGTTCGACCACGGCGTCGTGGCCTTCCCCTACACCACCGAGAAGCCCGTGCAGATTCTCGGCGCGAAGTATCGCTGGGCCCGCGCCGCGGGACTACTCTGACCCAGTGCCCGGTCGGTGCTCCGGCCCCGACCGGGCCCCGCAGCAACGCGCACCACCCCTGAACCCGGCGGCCACGGAGCCGCCGCCACACGGCCGCCGGGTCCCCCACCGCGCGACGCAGCCACGACGTCGCGGTGACCTCGCCCGTGCGTCCGGCAGAGAGGAGTCCGCACCATCCGGGGGCGCCATGCCAGCAAGCAGCTCGCATCCGCACAGCCCACAGGGAGTTCCCAGCCATGGATTCCTCACGCCCCGAGACCGGCGGCACGCCCGAACCGGTCCGCCAGTCCCCCACCGACGCACAGCCACCCTTCGTCCCCGCCCAGAGGCAGGCCGCTCCCCCCGAGGCCGAGGCCGCCTCCGGTACGGCCGCTCCCGGCGGCGCTCCGCCCGAGGAGCGCGTGTGGAAGGCGGGCCGGCTGGAGCCGATGCCCATCCGCCCCCTGCCCAAGGCGCCGCCCTCGATCCACATCCTGGGCCCCACCGTGTTCCTCGTCGCCCTCGGCGTGGGCATGGGCGAGTCCTACATGTGGCCGAGGCTGGTCCTCGTCTTCGGCCCCGAGATCCGCTGGCTGTTCCTGGTCGGCGTCACCCTCCAGGCCGTGGTCATGCTGGAGATGTCGCGCTACGCGATGGCCACCGGGGAGAGCATCTTCTACGGCGCCGCGCGCGTGTTCAAACCGCTCATGTGGTTCTTCTTCATCACGGCGATGCTGGTCTACATCTGGCCGGGCCACCTCTCGGCGGGCGCCTCCGCCTTCGAACGGGTGACCGGCATCCCCTGGCAGGCCACGGCGGTCGCCGGGATGCTCCTCGTCGGTGTGGTGTTCACCCTGGCGAAGGTCATCTACAACCTGCTGGAGAACGTGCTGTCGATCTGCATCGGCATGCTGGTGGTCGGCAGCGCCGTGATCGCGGCCATCGTGGGCGACCTGTCCGACCTGACCTCCACCCTCACCGGGATGTTCGCGTTCGGCTACCTGCCGGAGGAGGCCACCACGGCCCTGTGGTTCCCCGTGATCGTGGGCTCCATCGCCTTCGCCGGGCCCTCGGGCATGCAGCAGATGTGGTACACCCTGCACCTGCGCGACAAGGGCGCCGGGATGGGCTCGCACATCCCCAAGATCCGGGGCCTGCGGCACGCGGGCGAGCAGGAGGCCATGCCCACGCGCGGCTTCATGTTCGACACCTCCGACGCCTCGGAGATGGAGAAGTGGAAGGGCTGGCGGCGCTGGGTCACCTTCGACGCGATGGTCCTGTTCTGGGGCATCACGATGCTGGTGACGATCTCCTTCACCGTGCTGGCCCAGGCCTCGGCCCGCTTCGACCCGAACGTGACCGACCTGCTGCGCGACGGCGACCGCGACGCCGCCCTGGACGCCATGGCGGCCTCCTTCTCGGCGGCCGGGAGCCCGGTCCTGGGCACGGTGTTCTTCTGCTTCATCGCGCTCATCGGCCTCAACGCCACGCTGGGGCTGTTCGACTCCTTCTCGCGCGGCCAGGCCGACATGACCTTCAACTTCGTGCCGGGCGCCAAGAAGGTCGGCATGTCGAGGCTGTACGCCCTCTTCCTGTGGGGCCTGATCGCCTTCGGCATCGTCATCCTGCTCTTCGGCCCCGCCGACGGCCCGGCGGCGATCCTGGACGTGCTGGCCTTCCTGTCGGCGTTCGCGATGGGCGCCTACTGCGTGGTGCTGCTGCTGGTCAACAACCTCACCCTGCCCAAGCCGATCCGGCCGGGCATCCTCTCCAACGCCGTCATCGCCTTCGCGGCGGTGTTCTACCTCGGCGCCCTGTTCTACTCGCTGTTCGCCTTCGGGGTCGTGATCGACTGATGGGCGCTCGGGAAGTCCTCCCCACCGGGAGGCCCGTGCTCGACCACGTGGAGATCACGCTGCCGGGCGCGCTGATCGGCCTGGTGGCCGGTCTGTTCGCCACGGCCGTCGCGGTGATGGCCGGGCTGTCCCCGGTGGTCACCCTCGCCCTCGCGGCCGGACTGGGGATACCCCTGGCCCTGTTCGGCGCCGGGTACTGCGTGCTGCTGGCGCGCGGTGTCTTCCAGGTCGGCGCGGTGGCGCCCATGGCGCTGTACTGGCTGGTGGGGTTCCCCGTCTCCCGGCTGATCGACTCCTACGCCGTGGCGTGGGCGCTGGGCGACGACACCGTGCTGGGGGAGCCGCTCCTGTCCTTCCTGGCCCTGCAGGCGATGCTGAGCCTGGGGTTCACGATCGGCTTCCTGTGGCTCCACGAGCGGATCGCGCCGCACTGGCTGCTCCGCGTCCGGGGCCACAACCCCGTGGCGGCGTCCCTGGTCGAACGCTACCTGGAGCACGCCGTCCACCTCGACCGGCGGCGGGGCGGTTCCCGCCGGGGCGCCCCCCGGGCCCCGTCCTAGCCACCGCGGCCCGCCCGCTCCAGGGAATCCGCGCGGCACCGCCGCTCCCCCGTAACGGCGTAGGGGCCGGACACCGCACGGTGTCCGGCCCCCGCCGCGCGCTGGCGGGCCACGGGCGGAGCGGAGGACTCGACGCCGCCCCCGCGCCGGTCGCCCGTAGCGGCTGGGGAAGCCCTCGCCGGGGCGGGGGCGCCCGCGCAGGGACGGGTCCTAGTGCAGGAGCTTGAGCCCCACCACGCCCGCGACGATGAGCACGAGGCACAGCAGCTTGGCCCAGGTGAAGCCCTCACCGAGGAAGAACATGCCCACCAGCGCGGTGCCGACGGCACCGATGGCCACCCACACCGCGTAGCCGGTCCCGACGGGGATGGTGCGCAGGGCGTAGGCCAGACCGGCCATGCTCAGGAACAGGGTGACCCCGAAGGTCACCGACGGCCACAGTCGGGTGAAGCCCTTCGAGGCGCTGAGCGAGAGGGCCCACGCGGTCTCCAGGAACCCCGAGACCACCAGAACGATCCAGGCCATGATGCCTACCTCCGTGACGTGTGACGTGCGTCTTCCAACGCGCCGTCTTGTCGTCACCGGGTACGGCGCACCTCGTCCGGGGTATCGCGGAACGCGTCGACGCGGATGCCCGCGACGGCGGTGATGGTGCACAAGCTACAACGCCCCGAGCCGGACGGGCGTTCCGGGTCCGGTGGAGGCGTGTCCCACCGCCGGGACGGCCCCCGGCGGGGCGGAGGCCGGACGCCCCCGGGCCCTTCCCCGGGTGCCGGAGTCCCTGCGAAACGGGCTCCGCGGGCGTGTGCGCTCGGGGCCCGTGGTCTGGACCGGAGCCGTTCGGCGGCCGTTCGGCGCGTCAGACGACCGCTCACCGCGCGCTGGGCGACCGTTCGACGCTCCTCCCCCGCGTTCGGCGCGCGTGCGCACGAGCCCCCTCCTTCGCGGTAGTGCCGCTCCTTACAGTTCCCCGTAACGCAGATCACACCAGAGCGGCGCCGTCGCCGCCGGACGCACGGCAATCCCCCCGGAGGTAGAGCATGTCAACAGACCGGCCGACGAAGGACCCGGCCCCGCCGCCCGACGGCGACGGAGGCGGCGACGCGATCCCGACCGAGGCCTACGTCACCATGCACGGCGACCCGCGCTTCGTGGAGCTCAAGCGGCGGCTGTACAGGTTCGTCTTCCCGATGAGCCTCGCCTTCATGGCGTGGTACCTGCTCTACGTGCTCATGTCCGCGTTCGGCCGCGACCTCATGGGCGTCGTGCTCTTCGGCAGCGTCAACGTGGCCCTGGCCTTCGGTGTCCTCCAGTTCGTGTCGACCTTCGGGATCGCCGTCCTGTACACGAACTACGCGCGCCGCAGGCTCGACGCCCAGGCGGTCGAGCTGCGCGACGAGCTCCACTACACCGCGGCGAACAAGGAGGGCGGCCGATGAACCTCGCCCAGGAAGCTGTCGAGACGGTCAGCGACAGCAGCCGCATCATCACCATCGTCCTCTTCGTCCTCATGATCGCGGCCACGCTCGGCATCACCGTCTGGGCCGGCCGCAGCACGCGCTCCGCCACCGACTTCCATTCGGGCGGGCGCGGCTTCTCCCCGCTCCAGAACGGCCTGGCGATCGGCAGCGACTACATGTCCGCCGCGTCCTTCCTGGGCATCGCGGGCATGATCGCGCTGTTCGGCTACGACGGCTTCCTCTACTCCATCGGGTTCCTCGTCGCCTGGCTCGTCGCCCTCCTGCTGGTCGCGGAGCTGCTGCGCAACTCCGGCCGCTACACCATGGGTGACGTGCTGTCCTACCGGATGCGGCAGCGCCCGGTGCGCACCGCCGCGTCGGTCTCCACGATCGTGGTGTCGATCTTCTACCTGCTGGCGCAGATGGTCGGCGCGGGCGCGCTCATCGCCCTGCTGCTGGGCATCCAGCCCGGGCAGACCTTCATGGGCATGGACGCCGCCACCGCCAAGATCGTCGGCATCGTGGTCATCGGTCTGCTGATGACCATCTACGTGACCTTCGGCGGCATGAAGGGCACCACCTGGGTGCAGATCATCAAGGCCCTCATCCTCATGCTGGGCGCCGCCCTGCTCACCGTGCTGACCCTGTCCCTGTACGGGTTCAACCTCGGCGCGCTGATGAGCGACGCCGCCGCGGCCAGCGGCCAGGAGGGCTTCCTGGAGCCCGGCCTGCGCTACGGGGTGGAGGTCGCGGGCGACCCGCTCCAGACCCTGTGGAACAAGCTGGACCTGATCAGCCTGGGCCTGGCCCTGGTGCTGGGCACGGCCGGCCTGCCGCACATCCTCATCCGCTTCTACACCGTCCCCGACTCCCAGAGCGCCCGCAAGTCGGTCAACTGGGGCATCGGCCTCATCGGCACCTTCTACCTGATGACCCTGGTGCTCGGCTTCGGCGCGGCGGCCATCGTCGGCCACGAGGCCATCACGGCGCAGGACGCCGCGGGCAATACCGCGGCCCCGCAGCTGGCCCAGGTGGTCGGCGAGCGCATCGGCGGCGAGATGGCGGGCGCGGTCCTGCTGGCGATCATCGCCTCGGCGGCCTTCGCGGCCATCCTGTCCACGGTGGCGGGCCTGGTCATCGCCTCCTCGTCCTCCATCGCGCACGACTTCTACAACTCGGTCCTGCGCAAGGGCAGGGCCACGGGCGCCGAGGAGGTCCGGGTCGCCCGCCTGTCCGCCCTGGGCGTCGGCGTGGTCTCGATCCTGCTGGCGGTGTTCGCACAGAACCTCAACGTGGCCTTCCTGGTCTCGCTGGCGTTCGCGATGGCGGCCTCGGCGAACCTGCCGACCCTGCTGCTCAGCCTGTTCTGGAAGAGGTTCAACACCCGCGGCGCCCTCGCGGGCATCTACGGCGGCCTGATCAGCGCCGTGGGCCTGGTGTTCTTCTCGCCCGTGGTCTCCGGCAGCGAGACCGCGCTCATCCCGACCGCGGACTTCGCCTGGTTCCCGCTGCCCAACCCGGCCCTGGTGTCGGTGCCGATCAGCCTGCTGTGCGCGATCGTGGGAACCCTGTCGTCCAAGGAGCGCGACTTCGACAAGTTCGCCCAGCTCCAGGTCCGCGCCCTGACCGGCGCGGGCGCGGAGAAGGCGGCCAACCACTAGACAGTGTTTTCTCTGGGCCTCCGCTTCGCTTCGGCCCGTGTCCGGGCCCGCGCTCCGCGCGTGGGCCCGGAGGATTCCCGAACCACCTGCTCGGGG
>NZ_QPFC01000511.1:0-4555 GCF_003427465.1 Nocardiopsis sp. TNDT3
GGCCGCCGGCGGTCCCGGCGGCCCGCGCCCGGTCAGGCGTTGCGACCACCGTCCACACCCAGCCGGGCGCCCGTGGTGAACCCCGCGGACGGGGAGACCAGGTAGGCGACCGCGTCGGCGACCTCCTCCGGCGTCGCGAACCTGCCCAGCGGCGACGCCTCCTTCTGGGGCGCGGAGTTGGGTCCGTCCTGCGGGTTCATGTCGGTGTCGGTGGCGCCCGGGGCCACCTCGTTCACCGTGATCCCGCGCGGCCCGAGGTCACGGGCCAGCGCCTTGGTCATACCGGTGATCGCGGCCTTGGAGGTGGCGTAGACCGTGTATCCGGCGCCCGGGACGCGCTCGCCCACACAGGAGCCGAGGTTGACGATCCGGCCGCCCTCGCCCAGGTGGCGCGCCGCCGTGCGGGAGGCCAGCAGGGGGCCGCGCACGTTGACGTCGAGCACGCGACCGGCGACCGCCGGGTCCAGGTCGTCGATCACGGCGGAGGAGGGGTCCAGTATCCCCGCGTTGTTGACCAGGATGTCCAGGCCGCCCAGCAGTTCGGCGGCCTCGTCCACGACCCGCTCCGCGTCCCGGGCGTCGCCCGTGTCGGCCTGCACGATCACCGCCTTGCCGCCGGTCCGCTCGGCGATGGCCGCGGCGGTGGCCGCGGCCGACTCGGCGTCGGAGTGGTAGCTGATCGCCACCGCCGCCCCGTCGCGGGCCAGACGCAGGGCGATGGCCGCCCCGATCCCGCGGCCTCCGCCGGTCACCAGTGCCCGCCTGCCATCGAGGACGCCGCTCATACCCTGCTCTCCCGCTCCGTGCCGGTGTGGTGGGTGAGGTCGGCGCGCGTGTCGGCGGCCTCCCCCCGTGTGAACTGGATCTGGATGGACCCGTACTTCTCGCCGACGTCGTTGATCCTGCCGTCGTCGGCCGGGTCGCGGGGCGGCGCCGGGCGCGCGGCCACGACCGGGGAGCCCGCCTCCAGGAAGAAGCGCTCGTAGCCCCCGGGGGTGAAGATCAGCAGCTGGCGAGCCGGGTGCGTGCCGGTGTTGCGGAACCCGTGGACGGTCCCGTGCGGGATGAACACGTAGTCCCCGGCCCGGGCACGGAAGGTGCGCTCACCGGCGTAGATCTCCAGCTCCCCGTCCAGGACGTAGAACGCCTCGTCCTCGACGTCGTGCGTGTGCAGCGGCGGCCCGCCCCCCGGCGGGACGGACGCCTCGATGAGCGTCATCGCGCCCCGCGACTCGTCCCCCGAGGCCTTGACCGTGTACACGTCGCCGTTGAGCCACACGGTCGTGCCCTCGCCGCGGGCGCGGAACACGACCCCCGGCTCGGGCGCGGGCGTGGTGAGCAGTTCCTCGGGCACGCTCATACCGGGGCCCCCTTGCGCTCCGGGGCTGCGGAGGCGGACAGCACCCGCCCGTCGCTGAGCACCCTTCCGGCCTGGGCGGGCGTCTCCTGCCCGTCCTGGTCGATGGTGAGCACGCGCAGCCAGGCGTCCCGGCAGCCCACGAACACCCCCTCGGGGGAGGTGCGCACCAGGCCGGGCACCGGAGGCCCGTCCGGGACGGGGCCGCCGCCGGTGACGGAGAGGATGGTGACCGTCTCGCCCTCGGGGGTCTGGGCGAACGCGCCCGGGTGCCGGTAGCCGGCGCGTACGTGGCAGGAGACCTTGTGCGCGGTGTAGGTGAAGTCCAGCCGGTACTGGTCGGCGTCCGGCCGGGTGAAGTAGGTCCGCTCCGAGGGGTCCTGCGGTACGCGGGTCAGCGTCCGCCGGGCCAGGCTCGGGATCAGGTCGAGCAGCATCAGGACGTTGGCCCGCTCCTGGATGGTGCGCAGCTCCAGGGCGGTCTCCCGGCCGGTCAGCGGGGTGGCGTGCTGGGCGAGGATGGCCCCGGTGTCCAGTCCCTCGGCCATCTCGATCGCGGTCACCGCGCCCTCGGTCTCGCCGTTGCGCACCATCCAGTAGAAGGGCGCCAGACCGGCGTAGCGGGGCAGCGGGCTGGGGTGGAAGTTGACCGAGGTGACGCGGGGGACCGACAGCAGGTCGGCCTTGAGCACCTGCTGGAAGTTGCCCACGATCAGGTAGTCGGGGGCCATCGCCCGCAGCGCCTCCACCGTGTCGGGGGAGTTCACGCTCCTGGGGCGCAGGACCGGGACGCCGAGGCGCTCGGCCCGGCCCTCCAGGTCCACCTGCTGGTCGTCGCTGACGAAGTAGTCGCACACCTTGCCCGGGGGACTGGTCACGACGGCGGCGAGGTCGATCAGGGGGTGGTGGTGGAGCATGTCGAGGAAGGGGGAACCGAGTTTGGAGTTGACCTCGGATAAGAGGACGACGCGTGCGGTCTCGGGCATCACTGCTCCTTGTGCGTGGGGGATGGTCCGTGGCGCGGGGCGGGGTCTCACAGGAAGGGCGAGGTCGACTCGCCGCCCAGCAGGATGTTCCCGGTGAGCTGGAGGATGGAGTCCTGGGCCACGGCGTGCTGGCACATGGTGTTGGCGTCGCGCAGCCAGCGGTCCATCGGGGACCGGTCGCGGTAGACCGACGCGCCGCCCACCAGGTCGAACAGCCGGTGCACGATCGAGCGCGCCGTGCGGAAGGCGTGGTATCGGGCCAGCGCGGTCTCCGCGCGGGCGTCGACGTCGCGCTCGCTTCCCAGCTCCAGGGCCTCCCACTGGCGTTCCAGGGTGGAGTACACGGACGCGCGGGCGGCGGTCAGCTCCATCTCCATCTGGGCCACGGCCTGCTGCACGCGGTGGTCCGCGGGCCAGGGGAGGCCGGTCTCGCGGTCGACGCGGCCCGGCGCCAGGCCGCGCACGTGGTCCAGGGCGGCACGGGCCAGGCCCAGTGGTACGCCGGACATCTTGCGCAGGATCGCGTCGGGGGCGTCGTGCAGCGGTCCGGTGCGCACCGGACGGTTGAAGGCGAAGGTGCGTTCCTCGGGCACGAACAGCTCCTCGACCGTGTAGTCCAGCGACCCCGAGCCGGCCAGGCCCGTGGTGTGCCAGGTGTCGACGATCTCGTACTCGTCGGGCGAGGCCAGCGCGATCCGCCACTCGGGCTTGCCGGTGCGGGGGTCGATGACGGGCTCGCCCTCGTCGTCGCGCACGGTGCACCCGGCGGCGAGCACGTCGCAGTGGGTGATCCCCGAGCCGAACCGCCACCGGCCCGAGACGAGGTAGCCGCCCTCGACCCGGCGCGCGTTGCCCTGCGGGAAGATCCAGCCGGACTGGGCCAGGTCCAGGGACGGGTAGACCCGCCGGGCCGTGTCCTGGTCGATGAAGCCCGAGTAGATGCCCGAGTCCATGCCGATCATGGCGCACCAGCCCACGGAGACGTCCCCGTAGGCCGCGGCCTCGACCACGCGGGCCTGCTCGACCGAGGTCAGGCCGGGGCCGCCCCAGGAGGCGGGCGCCGCGGCGCGGAAGACGCCGGCGCCGCGCAGCAGCTCCACGACGTCGGCGGGAAGCCTGCGGTGCTCCTCGATGCGGGCGGAGTGCTCCCTGAACAGGGGCTGGAGGGCCACGACCGCGGCGTGGATCTCCTCGAAGCTGTTGGGAACGGTTGTGTCGGCGGTGGCGGTGGGGGCCGTGCCCGTGGCCAGGGACGTGCTCATCAGGGGGTGTTCCTCTCCGTGGTCATCGTCGGTCAGGAGTAGCGGCCGCGCGCGATCACGTCGCGCGGGTCCAGGACGGTGCGGATCGTGCGGATCAGGGCACGGGAGGCGGGGTCGCCGAGGAAGTCGGTCCGGGACGCGTGGTCCACGTCGAGCCGGTAGGGCAGGTATCCCGCGGACGCGAAGGACTCGTGGAGCAGGTCCAGCCCGAGGTGGGCGCGCTCGGTCTCGTCCGGGTCGGACCGGTCGAAGCGCAGCGAGACCACCAGGTCCACCACGTCGGGGTCCAGGGCGTTGACGGTGGCTCCCGGGCGCAGCCCGGTGCGCGTGTGCACCCAGTCGAGCAGCGCGAGCGCGGCGGTCACGTCCCGGCCGGTGTAGGGGACCAGCGGCAGGAAGAAGATCCAGCCGCCGCCCCGGGTGTCCACGTCCGCCGCGCTCCGGCCCACGGCCGAGCGCAGCATCTCCTCGTGGTGGGAGACGTCGCCCGCGTACCCGGCCTCGACCACGCGCGAGACCACGTCGGAGGGCTCGGGCGGGTCCTGGTCGGAGCGCAGCACGGAGGTGAACAGCTTGGCGGCCCCGGCCTCGGCGGCCAGGACCGCGAGCAGGGCCTCCACGGACTCGGCGGTGCCTCCGACGCTCAGGTGCGCCAGGTATCCGGGGGAGGCGGCGGTGCCGTAGGAGGAGGCGGAGGTGGTGTCGTAGACCTTGAGGACCCCCTGGAAGAGGCCCTGGCCCTGCCAGCGGCGGAAGACGTCCACCGCCGCGCCGAGGTCGGCGGGCCCGAAGGTCAGACGCAGTACCCGCTGGACCTCGGGGCGCACGGGGAGGCGCACCACCCCCGCGACGGCGACGCCGAGGTCGGACTGGGTGAACAGGTGCAGCGGGGAGGGTCCGAGCCCGTGGGGGTTGGGCGCGCCGCCCCCCTCGCCGGGCCACCAGCCCAC
>NZ_QPFC01000512.1:0-3822 GCF_003427465.1 Nocardiopsis sp. TNDT3
CCGTTCGGGGATGGCGTACTGCATGACCCTGCCGCGGGTGAGGGAGCTCAGCTCCAGGTGGGTGGTGACGTGGCCGAGGCGGTCCAGGGCCCACGCGCCCAGCGGGGAACGGTCCTCGACGCTTTCGAGGATCCCGAGCAGGGCGGGGGAGGCCCTGACGGCCGTGTCCCAGGCGCTGCGCGGAACCTGGAGCCAGTCGGCGCAGGTGTCGCCGATGAGGTAGCGGACGAGGGCGGCGACCACCGGGTCCAGAAGGGTCCCGGGCACGACCTCCTCGTAGAGGTCGATGAGCTGGCGGGTCAGGTACGCACCCTCCTCGGAGGGACCCATGTACCGGGTCATGTACCGGTCGGAGAACTCGCGGGCACTGGCCACGTCGGGCGGAGCGTGGTCGGTGCTGACGCCGAGCATGGCGCCGACGATGCGCCAGGCGTAGTAGTAGGACTCCGCGCCCTCGACCGACATGTGCACGCCCAGCCGGTGCAGCGCGTCCAGGACCTGGATGGAGAAGATCATCTGGCCGCCGATCATGTCCTCCTGGCAGATCGGCGTGCCGAGCGCGTCCACGTCCCAGCGGCCCTCCCGGCGCATGTGGTAGCGGATGGAGGCGTGCAGCAGGCGCACCTTCTGGGCCGAGGGGACGAACCGGCCCCCCGCCTCGAAGGCGTCGGGCTGCATCAGGTACACGGTGAACTGCCCGGTCTCGGCCATGCGCCGCGAGGGGTACTCCAGGGCGTGGGTGGCGCTGAGCAGTCTGGCCACGTGCGGGATGACGTAGCAGGCGGGCATCGCAGAGAAGGCCAGGGCGGTGGAGATGTGCACGTTGTTGTCGATGAAGAACAGGCGGGCCCTCTCCATCTCGTCCCAGTCGACCCAGGAGGGCGGCGCGGCCGTGGCGTGCAGGTACTCGCGGGCGACGTCGGGCAGTCCGTCGGGCAGGTCCTGTCCGGCGGTGGAGAAGTAGCGCATGAGGGTGTTGAACTTGCCGACCTCCCCGCGTTCGAAGAGCGTCTGCACCGTCGCGTCGGCGAGCTCGTCCCCCATGAGCCGCAGCGCGTCCATGGACTCCGGTGTGTAGGACATGGGATCCCTTCCAGGGGTCAGGAGTGTCGGGCCGCGGCCGAGGCCACCATCCGGGACAGGGCGGCGGCGGCTCCGTCCGGCAGGTCGGCGCGGTCGAGGGCGTCGGTGGCGGCCCGGACGCGCTCGTCGATCATCTCCTCGACGCGCTCGGGCGCCCCGGTGCGCCGCATGATCGACCGCACCCTGGACAGGCCCTCGCCCTCCAGGTCGCGGCGGCCGAGCAGACCGCGCAGCTCCCGGCGCTCGGCCGCGGTGGCGGCCGCCCAGGTCTCGGCGAGCAGGACGGTGGGCCGGTTGCCCCGGACGTCGTCCAGGTTCGACTTGCCCGTGAGTTCCGGGTCGCCGAACAGCCCCAGCAGGTCGTCCCGCAGCTGGAAGGCCTCGCCCAGGGGAAGCCCGTAGGCGGTGAAGGCCTCCATCACCGCGCCCGGGGCGCCGGCCAGCGCGCCGCCGATGCGCAGGGGGTGCTCGACGGTGTACTTGGCCGTCTTGTACCGGATCACCTGGAGCGAGCGGCCCGTGTCGGGCGGGGAGCCGGTGCGCAGCACCTCCAGGCACTCCCCGGCGATCAGCTCCCGTGCCATGACCAGCCACAGCTCACGGGCACGGGACAGGTAGGCCGAGGGCAGACCGCAGCACAGGAACAGCTCCGCGGCCCACGACATGAGCAGGTCCCCGGTCAGCAGGGCCAGGGCGCGGCTCCCGGCGTGGGGCCTGGGCCTGCCGGTGAACGCCGCGCGCAGGGCGACGTGGGCGCTCGGCACACCGTGCCGTATCGGGCTCTCGTCGATGAGGTCGTCGTGGACGACGGCCGCGGCGTGCACCAGCTCCATCGCGGCGGCGGCCCTGACCAGCGCGTCGCTGTCCGGCTGCCCGGCCGCGCGCCACCCCCAGTAGCAGAACGACGCGCGCAGGCGTTTGCCCCCGGTCAGCGCCACGTCCAGCTGCTCGGCCACCGGCAGCAGGTCGGCGTCGATGGCGACGAGCCGGTCCGTCTCCCGGCGCGCGAACTCCCGGAGTTCGGCGTCCACGCGCGTCCGGAGCAGGACCTGCTCCCCGGTCTCAGCCACCGCTGTGGCCGGGGCGGGAGGCGGCGGCCCGCCGGGCGAGCAGTTCCATGTGGGACTCGGTCGTCGGAGCGTACCGTCGCAGCGCCAGTTCGCCGCGCTGGCGCAGGTCCCGCCGACCGTCCCGGGCCAGCTCGGCCAGGTCCGACCGGCCCAGCAGCGACCGCGCTCCCCGCAGGGCCGCGCCGATCCGGCTGCATGCCAGGTCGGCCACCCCGGCCGCGACCAGCAGCGGCTCGCGTGCCCGGTCGGTGCCCGCGTCATCATCGGTGTGCGCCACGGCGTACACCCCCTGTTCCCGATCGGCACGGAAAGGACCGCGGCCGGAAACGGCGCCGCCTACGGCGAATACCGTCCGGGCGGCCGGATGTCCGCCGCGGTTCTCGTGGAGTGATCATCTTCGGCCATCGCCGTTTTTGTCAACGCAATGGTGTGATCTGGTTCGGTTTGGCGAGTGTTGGCGGAAAGAAGCAAGAGGAGCAAACGGACAGGAGTAAATAAAAACCGGCGGCGCCGTACGGATTGTCCGTGTTGTTGCAGGTTGCCGTCGCCATCTTCTTCGGGGTTGGGGCTGGGTCGAACTCCGAAGGCTGGCGGTCCGGAACGCCGGAATTCGGCTCGCTCCGGGGTTCTCCTCCCCGAATCTCGGGGAGGCTTCCAGGTCCCGGTGAATCCTGAAGGGGGTTCGCGGTCGGGGGTAGGGAAAACGCGTTCTCCTCAATGTCGGACAAAAGGCGATATGGCCGTCCCGGGTCTCCCTCGGTCGCCGCGGTCCTCCCGAGACGGGGACCTCCGACGTGACCGCCTCCCCCGAACGGCCGACGGGGCCGCGGACACCGGATCCACGACCCCGCCACGCTCCCCGGCCTCACTCGGTGCGCAGTCCCTCGGGGCTCGTCATCCGCCACAGGTAGGGCAGGCTCGCCAGCGTCACCAGCGCGATCACGCCGAATCCGGCGCCCACCAGCGGGAGGAACCCCGACCAGTCGGTGACCGGGAGGTCGGCCAGCCGCAGCAGGAGGAGCCCGAGCCCGGTCCCGCCCCCGACGGCGATCGCCAGGCCCAGCACCACCGGGATCGCGGTCTGCCACAGCACCGACGCGGCGAGCGTGGAACGGCTGGTCCCGAAGGCGATCAGCACCGGGAGCTGCCGCCTGCGCTCCCGCAGCTGCTCGACCGTGGAGACGACCATGCTCGCCCCGATCACCAGCATGGTGAGGACCGCACCGGCCCGGAGCGCGTCGCCGATGGACGTCAACAGGCTGCCGCCGCTCTCCGAGTGGAGGGCGCGCAGAGAGGTCCCGGGGCTGTCGATCCCGATGTGGTTGCGCACGTGCTCGGCGGCCTCCGGGTCGCTCCCGTCCAGGGTGACGAACACCGTGGACTGGAGGTACTCCAGCTCCCCGACCGGAAGGACCGACGGGGTGACGAACAGGCCCCGGTACTCCTGCCCGACCAGGTCGTCCGCGGCCCGGGCCTCGCGCAGCGGCGGGACGGTCCAGGGACGGGGCCCGGCGGCGGAGCCGCCCCCGGGGGCGTTGTCGAGGTCCAGCCGCTCCCCCGGACGCACGGCGGACGCCTCCCCGCCCGCGACGAAGGCGTCGCCGTCGGCGCACGAGGAGAACGTGATCAGCCCGCCCAGGGGCGTGGAGTCCTCCTCCCCCTTCCTCCT
>NZ_QPFC01000513.1:0-6328 GCF_003427465.1 Nocardiopsis sp. TNDT3
TTCGGCCGTCCCGCGCCCACGGCCAGTGGGGCGGCGCCTCGCGCACCCGCCGTCTCAGGGGCGTCTGATCAGGTAGAGCGCGAAGGGCTCTCCCCCGTGGCGGATCTCGCGCGCGTAGCCGAAACCGAGCCGTTCCATGACCGCGCGGGAACGGAGGTTGTGCACCTCGGTGAAGGAGACCACCTCGTCCGCGCCGAGGTCGTGGAAGGCGAATTCCAGCCCCGCGCGGCCGATCTCGCTGGCGTAGCCGAGCCCCCAGAAGCACTCGCGGACCGCCCAGCCGACCTCCAGGCACCACAGGGAGTCCACCACGGCGCGGGACAGGCCGCCGCGCCCCACCAGCTCGCCGGTCCACCGGTCGTGCGCGATCCACTTGTGGACGCCGTCGGTCTCCCAGGCCCGTTCCATGTGCAGGGCGCTCTCCCAGGCCTCCCCCCGCGTCCACCTGCCGCCGTACCAGCGGGCGACGCCGGGGTCCCGGTGCAGCCGCCACAGTTCGCGGGCGTGCTCGGGTCCGATGGGGTCCAGGCGCAGCCTCCGCGTGACGCGGACGCCGGAAGGCCCCCGAGGTCCGGCCGGGCCGTCCTGGGTCCCCGGCGGAGCGCCGCGGCGGTGTCCGCGGTCGGAGCCGGTCACGGATGCTCCAGCCGGGTGCGGGCGCCGGACGGGGCGGGGTCTCGGTCTCCGGGTCGGTCGCCGGGCGCACGGAGGAGGGCCCCGTGCGCACCGGGCGTCCTCCCGGCCGTACCGCGTGCGTCCCGGTGCACGTCGCAGGGGCTGTCCGCCGCGCCGCGCACGTCCCCGTGCGCCCTCTCCGCTCCCACACGGGAAAGTCTAGGTTCCGGCCCTCCCGTACGGCCGTCACCGTCGTGTACTGGGACTTTCCCGTTATCCGCGGGCACTCGGCGCGTGATGTCCCCCTTCCGGCGCCGACCGGGCGTCAGTCCCGCTGGAAGAGGCGCGCCGTGTACAGGACCGCGCCGGAGGCCAGCCCGGCCAGGGCCAGCGAGGCCGTGAACGAGGCGGCTTCGAGCACGAAGCCGGAGAGCTCGACCGTCTCGGCCAGGAAGCGGCGCGAGGCCTGGCGTGAGAGGACGAACACGGCCACGAAGACGACGAAGGAGACGACCGAGGAGACCTTCACCGGAGTGTTCCGGGGCGTTGGAGAGGAGGCATGCGGGCCATCCTAGGACGCGCCGCCCCCGGTCACTCCCCGGGTCCGGGGGTCGGCCCCGCGGCGGCCCGCTCCCCCTCCTCCCGTCCGCCCATCTGGAGGAACGCCGTGCCGACGGTCACCAGCAGCAGACCGCCCGCCCGCGGCCAGGTGAGCGCCTCCCCGAGCAGGGCCACGCCCAGGGCCGCCACGGCGGCCACGCCCAGCGCCGTCCACAGGCCGTAGGCCACCCCGACGGGCATCCCGTGCCGCAGCGCGAGGGAGAAGAGGTAGTAGGCCGCCACCACGCTGACGACCGCCAGCACCGTGGGGACCGGGGCGGTGAAGCCGTCCGAGGCACGGGTCGCGAACGCCCCGAGTACCTCGGTCACGACGGTCGCGACCAGGAAGAACCAGGCCATGGCGTACCCCTCCGCATCACGGGACACATACGCCCCGAACCTATATGAACGATAGTTCAACTTATATCCCATGGACCAGAACTGGAGCAATGATGCCTTGACCAGAACTAGTTGAACTATCGTTCGTTTTGTGTGAGGCTCTGCTCCGACGCGAAACATCTGGGAGGAAGCATGCTGCTCGCCTACGCCCTCCTCGCCGGGACCGTGGCCCTAGAGGTGGTCGGAGCCCTCGCCACGCGCTACTCCGACGGGTTCACCCGGCTGCTGCCGACGGCGCTGACGGTCGCCTCTGTCCTGGGCGCCTACTACCTGTTCTCACTGGCCCTCCTCGAAGGGCTCGACCTCGGGTTCGCCTACGCCGTCTGGGCCGCCGCGGGCGTCGTCGCCGTCACGCTGGCCGGCTCCCTCCTCCTCGGCGACCGGCTGACGCGCACCCAGTCCGCGGGCATCGGACTCGCGACCCTCGGGGTGGTGTTGTTGCAGCTCGGAGCGGCCTGAGGCCCGTCGCCCGCCCGCACGCCGGGAGCGCGCGCTGCTAGACTCCAGCGAGCCGAGCAGCACGCGGCCCTGGAGGCGGAGATGACGCGAACGATCGGTGCGCGGATCGACGGACGCCGCGCCCGGGGCGAACGCAAGCGGGAGGCGATCATCGTCGCGGCCCTGCGCGTCATCGAACGCGACGGGGTCTCGGGGGCCACCCACCGCACGGTCGCCGGGGAGGCCGGGGTGCCCGCGAGTTCGGTGGCCTACTACTTCGCCACCCTGGACGACCTGCTCGTGGCCGCCCTGACCGTGGCCTCGGACTCCTACATCGCCCAGCTGCGCCGGGTCATGGACGCCGACGGCGACGACCTCGCGACCCTGGCACAGCTCATCGCCGAGGCCGCCGGGCCCGACCGCCGCCGTGCCCTGGCCGAACGGGAGCTGACGCTGCTCGCCGCGCGCCGCCCCGCGCTGCGCCCCATGGCCCTGCGCTGGCGGCAGACCCTCACCGAGATCGCCCGGCGCCACACCGACGATCCGGTCGCGGTGGAGGCCTTCCCCTCGGTGTCGGACGGGTTGTGCGCGCGCGTGCTGCTGGGAGGGGACACCCCCACCGTGGGCGAGATCGAGGCCGTCCTGCGCCACACCCTGGGCGTCCGGCGCTGACCGCGCGACCCGAACACCACGCGCCCCGGCGCCCCGATTCCGCCTTGGGCGCCACACGCACCCGAAACCGCCCGCCCGCCTCGGGCACCGCACCCCGGCGCCGTTCCGGAAGACCCCGGTCCCGGGCCGTGTCACACACCGGCACGCACGGGGCACAGGCAGCAGACTGGGCCCGTCCGGGACCCTCCGGGCACGCGTCGAGGAGGACACGCATGGAACTCGGTATGCACGTCGCCGACTTCACCTGGGACGGCGGAACGCCCGCCATCGGCCCCGCGCTCGCCGGCACCGCCCGCGCCGCCGAGGCCGCGGGCGTCTCGCGGCTCACGGTGATGGACCACTTCTGGCAGATGGGCGGGGACATCGGCCCGCAGGAGAACGCCATGCTGGAGGCGTACACCACCCTGGGCTTCCTGGCCGCGCACACCGACCGGGTCCTCCTGCACACCCTGGTCACGGGGACCGTGTACCGCGAACCGGGTGTGCTGGCCAAGCAGATCAGCACCCTGGACACGCTGTCCGGCGGACGCGCCGGGCTGGGCATCGGGGCCGCCTGGTACGCCGACGAGGCGCACGGCCTGGGTATCCCGTTCCCGTCCACGGCGGAGCGGTTCGAGCGCCTGGAGGAGACGGTCCAGATCTGCCTCCAGATGTGGGGCGGGGACGAGGGCCCCTACCGGGGCAGGCACCACACGCTGGAGCGCACCCTCAACTCGCCGCAGAACATCTCCACACCGCACCCGTACCTGATGATCGGCGGCGGCGGGGAGCGCAAGACGCTGCGCATGGTCGCCCAGTACGCGGACGCGTGCAACATCTTCGGCGGCCCGGACGCGGCGCACAAGCTCGACGTGCTCCGGCGGCACTGCGAGGACCTGGGGCGCGACTACGACCGGATCGAGAGGACCACGACCTTCTCCGTCACCCCCGACACCACGCGGGACGCGCTGGTCCGTCGGTTGCTGGAGCTGGCCGCGACCGGGTTCTCGGTCGCCTACGTGTACGGCCAGGGGTTCTCCGACCCCCGCCGCGCGGTCGAGCTGCTCGGCTCCGTCCTGCCGGAGGTCGCGGAGGCCTGAACCGGGCGGTTCCGGCACCCGTGCCGGAAATCCGCGTGCGGAGCGGGGCCGCGGCGCGTACCGTCGGGGGCTCGACCACAGGGGGTGGCACATGGCGGACGGACCGCGCGTCTTCGAGGTCCTGGTGCCCGGATACGACAGCCTCGACGAGGTGCTCGCGCTCCAGGAGCCGGTGGCGCGGCTCCTGTGCCCCGACCCGTCGCACACGGGTCCGTGCGAGGTGCCCTGGAGCCTGGGTGCGCGCACGGAAGAGGAGCAGGACGACCCCGTGGGGACCGGCCACACGGTCGTCGCGGGCCTCCACGCCACCCGGGCCGGGGCGGAGGAGATCGCGGCGCGGATCGGGGCGGAGCTGGGGCGCACCGCCCATCTGGTCGAGGCCGATCCGGGCGACCACGAGGAACTCGTCGAGCAGTACCGGGCCCGGGGCCGCCGTTGAGCGCAGGGGCCGCGACGGCCCCGGCGGCGCGCCCTGCCCCGAAGGCCGCGACGCGCCCCTCACGGGCGGCCCGGCCCGCCGTCCGGACGGTCCGGAACCGCCTTCCGGGCAGAGGTCAGAGCGTGTCGATCAGCTCACGGCACGCCCGCTCGCAGCGTCGGCACGCCTCCGCGCACACCCGGCAGTGGTCGTGCATCGAGGCGTGCTGTTCGCACTCGTCGGCGCAGGTCTTGCAGGCCTGCGCGCAGGCCTCCAGGACCGCGCGGGTCAGATTGGCGTCGTAACCGGTGTGACGCGAGAGCACCCGGCCGGTGGTCTCGCACTGGTCGGCGCAGTCGAGGTCGGTGCGGACGCACTTGACGAGGTCGGCGACCCCGTCCTCGCTCAGACAGGCGTCCGCGCAGGCGGTACAGGCCTGGGCGCACTCGAAGCACGCCTCGATGCAGGCCCGCAGCCTCTCGCGGTCCACCCCGCCCAGGTCCTTGGGATAGGTCTCCAGCATCCGGCTCGCCACGCTCATGGCGTTCCCCCTCGGCGTCGTGCGGCGCCGGGGGCGGGCGCCCCCGGCCCTGGTCCGCACTCCTACTAACCGGCGGGCGCCGGGGCAAACCCGGGGGCCGGTGCGGGCGCCGGGCGGTCCCGGCGCCCGCCGCGGGTCGGGCCGGGTCAGTGACCGCCGTGGTCCCCCTCGGCGTCCTGTCCGGAACCGCCCTGTCCGGTGCCGTCCTCCCCGGAGCCGCCACCTCGGCCGAGCATCGCCTCCATCTCCTCGATCTCGGCCTCCTGGGTGTCGACGACATCCCGGGCCAGCTCACCGGCCTCGGGATCGACGCCGTTCTCCAGCTGGTCCTCGGCCATCCGGACCGCGCCCCGGTGGTGGGCGATCATCAACTCCAGGAACAGCGTGTCGAAGGCCTCCCCCTCGGCCCGCTCCAGCTCCGCCATCTGCTCCTCGGTCATCATCCCGGACATGCCGTGGTGCTCCCCGTCGCCCTCGGGCTCGACCCCCCAGGCGTCCAGCATCCCCCGGAGCTGTTCGATCTCGGGCCCCTGGGCGGCCTCGATCTCGGCCGCGAGGGCCGCGACCTCCTCCCCCGCCCGGTCCTCGGCGAGCCGGGACATCTCCACGGCCTGCTCGTGGTGGGGGATCATCATCCGGGCGAACACGACGTCGGCGTCGTTGAACTCGGCCGCCGACTGCTCGGCGGACCCGGGCGCGGGGTCGGGGGCCTCCCCGCCGCCGCAGGAGGCGAGGAACAGGGCGGCGGCCAGTGCCGCCGGAGCCGCCGGGAACGCGCGGGTACGGAACTGCGTGGTCATCGTCGGTCCTTCTTCATGGCTTCTTCGCGCATGGCGCGGGGCGCCACGGCGAGGTGAACAGGGCTCGGGACCGGGTGTCGGGGCGCGTGGGGCCACCGCACCACCCGGGAGGGGCGTCTACACCCTCAGCACCTGTAACTTCGCCAGACACGGGGGTTCGGGCGGCGCGACGCGCACCGCCCGCCGGAGCGTCGGGGACGGCGGCCTCGGCAGCGCTCCCGGCCAGGGGAGGAAGACCACGGCGGCCAGCCCGACGAGGGCGGCCACCAGGGCGGCCACCGCCAGGCACATCGTCGTCGGGTCGGTGACGGGGGAGGCGGCGTGCGCGTCCGGGTCGGAGTACCCGCCCGCGGCGGCGTGCGCCTCCGGAACGGGGGCGGCGTGCGCACCGGCCTCGGACGCGGCGTGGGCCGCAGGAGCGGCCCGCTCCTCCGGAACGGGATCGGCGTGCGCCACGACCGAGGCGGTGGAGACGGGAGAGGCGTGCTCCGTGTCCGTGGACGCGTGCCCCAGGGTGTGCATTCCCGCCACACCGAGCAGCACGGACACCAGGAGCAGCATCCGCACCCAGGCCAGGCCGGGGTGCGCGGAGCGCCCGCGCGCGGCCCTGCCCACGGCTCCCACCGTGGGTGCCGCGCCACGCGGAAGGAGCGGTGGGACAAGGGCGTACGTGCTCGCCACCAGCGTCTCCTCCCCTCGCCTCCGCCGCGCACGGCGGGTTCCGTCCGGGGTCCGGGATCCCGTCCGGACCGACTCCACCAGGGTA
>NZ_QPFC01000514.1:0-10498 GCF_003427465.1 Nocardiopsis sp. TNDT3
TGGCGGCGCTGCTGGCCGGACTCGACCCGAGCGTGCCCGGCTACACCGTCAACCGGCTGTGCGCCAGCGGCCTGACCGCCGTCGCCTCCGCCGCGCAGGCCATCCGCGCGGGCGAGGCCGACGTGGTGGTCGCGGGCGGCGTGGAGTCCATGACCCGGGCCCCCTGGGTGATGGCCAAGCCCGGAACCCCCTGGGCCAAGCCGGGCGAGGTCGCCGACACCTCCCTGGGCTGGCGTTTCACCAACCCGCGCTTCGCCGCGGCCGACGCCGAGGCGCCCGTCGACGCGGGCCCCGACGATCTGCGCTACACCCTGTCCATGGGCGAGACCGCCGAGGAGGTCGCGCTCCTGGAGGGGCTCACCCGCGAGGAGTGCGACGCCTTCGCGCTGCGCAGCCACGAGCGCGCGGTCGCCGCCGCCGAGGCGGGCCGCTTCGACGCCGAGACCGTCCCCGTCACCGTGCGCGGACGCAAGGGCCAGACCAGCGAGGTCACCGCCGACGAGGGCCCGCGCCCCGGCTCCAGCATGGAGAGCCTGGCCGGGCTGCGCCCGGTCTTCCGCGAGGGCGGCATCGTCACCGCGGGCAACTCCTCCTCCCTCTCCGACGGCGCCTCCGCGCTGGTGCTGGCCGGCGCCGAGGCCGTGCGCCGCTACGGCCTGACCCCCCGCGCCCGCGTGGTCGCCTCCGCCTCGGCCGGGGTGGACCCGCAGGTCATGGGCCTGGGTCCGGTCCCGGCCACCCGCAAGGTGCTCGGCCGCGCCGGGTGGGACCTGGACGGGGTCGGCGCCGTGGAGCTCAACGAGGCCTTCGCCGCCCAGTCCCTGGCCGTGATGCGCCAGCTCAAGCTGGAGGAGGAGCGCGTCAACGCCGACGGCGGCGCCATCGCGCTGGGCCACCCGCTGGGCAGCTCCGGCGCCCGCATCCTGGTCACCCTGCTCAACCGCATGGAGCGCGAGGACGCCGCCCGCGGCCTGGCCACCCTGTGCGTGGGTGTGGGCCAGGGCGTCGCACTGCTGGTGGAGCGCCCGTGAGCGCGAGCGACGGCACCGCGCACCGGGCCGACGGGGACTTCACCACCCTGGACGTGGAGTGGCGCGAGGACCGCGTGGTGGTCCAGCTCCACCGCCCCGAGGCCCGCAACGCCATCAACGCGACGATGATCGCCGAACTGCACCGGGTGTGCGAGCGGATCGAGGCCGAGCCCAGGCCGCTGCTCCTGACCGGGCACGGCACCGTGTTCGCGGGCGGCGCCGACATCTCCGAACTGCGCGAACGCGGCCGCGAGGAGGCGCTGGCCGGGATCAACAGCCGCCTGTTCGAACGCCTGCACCGCCTCCGTGCGCCCACCGTGGCGGCCGTGGACGGCTACGCCCTGGGCGGCGGCGCCGAGCTGTCCTACGCCTGCGACATCCGCATCGCCACCCCCACCGCCGTGTTCGCCCAGCCCGAGCCGGGTCTGGGCATCATCGCGGGGGCGGGCGCGTGCTGGCGGCTGCGGGAGCTGGTCGGCGCCTCGGTGGCCAAGCAGGTGCTGCTGGGCGGCTACCGCCTGGACGCCGAGGCCGCGCTGTGCCACGGCCTGGTCGCCGAGATCGTGCCCTCCGGGGAGTTGCGCGAACGCGCCCACGCCCTGATCGACCGCATGGCCGCCTCCTCCGCGCTGGCCCTGCGCATGACCAAGATGGTCCTGGACGCCGACGGCCCCCACCCGCTCGCCGACGACCTGACGCAGGCCGTGCTGTTCGAGAGCGCCGACAAGCACGAGCGCATGACCCGTTTCCTGGAGAGGAAGAAGCGTTGAGCACCACCGAGCAGGGGGGCGGCGCCGCGCCGGGCGTTCCCGCCACCGTCGCCGTCGTCGGCGGCGGCACCATGGGCGCCGGGATCGTCCAGCAGTTCCTCACCCGCGGCGCCGACGTGGTGCTGGTCGAGGCCACCGCCGAGGCCGCCGAGGCCGGTCGCGCCCGCGTGGCGGCCGGGCTGGACAGAGCCCGCCGGCGCGGGAAGATCGACGCCGAACCGGCCGCCTACCTGGCCCGGCTGCGCACGGTCACCACCCCCGCCGACATCCCGGCCGACGCCGGGCTGGTCGTGGAGGCCGTGCCGGAGCGGCCCGAACTGAAGATCGCCGTGCTCACCGCCGCCGAGGCCGCCGTGGGCGAGGACACCGTCCTGGCCTCCAACACCAGTTCGCTGTCGGTCACCGAGCTGGCCGCCGCCCTCCAACGCCCCGCGCGCTTCCTGGGCACCCACTTCTTCAACCCCGTCCCCGCCTCCAAGCTCGTGGAGCTGGTCGTGGCCCCCGAGACCGACGAGGCCGTCCTGGCCTCGGCGCGCGCCTGGGTCGCCGCCCTGGGCAAGACCGAGGTCGTGGTCCGCGACGCGCCCGGGTTCGCCACCAGCCGCCTGGGCGTCATGCTGGGGCTGGAGGCCATCCGCATGGTCGAGGAGGGCGTGGCCTCGCCCGCCGACATCGACACCGCCATGGAGCTGGGCTACCGCCACCCCATGGGGCCGCTGCGCCTGACCGACCTGGTGGGCCTGGACGTGCGCCTGGCCATCGCCGAGTACCTGGCCGCCGAACTGGGGGACCGGTTCGCGCCTCCGGAGCTGCTGCGCCGTATGGTCGCCGAGGGAAGGCTGGGCCGCAAGAGCGGACGGGGCTTCCACACCTGGGACGAGGGAGAGTAGAGCGTTGAGCGAGGACACGGCGGCCGGACAGGCGGCGGCGGAGTTCACCGAGGCCGACGGGCTGGCCACGGTACGGCTGAACACGCCCGCCCTGACCCGGCGGGTCAAGGAGGAACTGCTGGCGGCGCTGCGTCGGGCGGCGGGGTCCACCACCGCCCGCGCGGTGCTGCTGCTGGGCTCGGACAAGGCCTTCTGCGTGGGCCAGGACCTGGCCGAGCACGCGCGGATCCTGGAGGAGCGCCCCCAGGACGCGCTGGACACCGTGCGCGAGCACTACAACCGCATCGTGCTGGCCCTGGAGGACGTCCAGGTGCCGGTCGTGGTCGGCATCGGCGGCGCCTGCGTGGGCGCGGGACTGGGTTTCGCCCTGGCCGGGGACGTGCGGATCGCGGCCCGCCGGGCCAAGTTCGGCACCGCCTTCACCGGCATCGGCCTGGCCTCGGACTCCGGGCTGGCCTCCCGCCTGGTGGCCTCGCTGGGCCAGGCCCGGGCCATGGAGCTGATGCTGCTGGGCACGGTCGTGGGCGCCGAGCGCGCCCTGGAGCTGGGCCTGGTCACCGAGGTCGTGGACGACGACGCCTGGGAGGCGCGCGCCCACGCCGTGGCCGCGGGTCTGGCCTCCGGGCCCACCAGCGCGTTCGTGGCGGCCAAGCGGGAGGTGCGCTCGGCCGCCGTGGGCGGGCGCGAGTTGCCCGAACTGCTGGAGGAGGAGGCCGACCTCCAGAACCAGCTGGGACAGACCGCCGACCACGTCGGAGCGGTCCGCGCGTTCCTGGCCAAGGAGAAGCCGACCTTCTCCGGGAGCTGAGCTGGCGGTTTCCCCGCCCGGCGGACTTGCCCGGGCGGGGGAATCCGGGGATACTAATTACTGACCGAACGTTCGGTTATGAATGAGGTGAGAAACCAGTGAGCACCCAGACGGTCCGGGAGGCGTCCCCCGACGCCGACCTCCTCCAGGCCGAGTTCGACGCCAGGATCGCCGCCGACCAGCGCATCGAGCCGCGCGACTGGATGCCCGAGGGCTACCGCAGGACGCTCGTGCGCCAGGTCTCCCAGCACGCGCACTCGGAGATCATCGGCATGCAGCCCGAGGGAGACTGGATCGCCTCCGCGCCCAGCCTGCGGCGCAAGGCCATCCTGCTGGCCAAGGTCCAGGACGAGGCCGGGCACGGGCTGTACCTGTACGCCGCCGCCGAGACCCTGGGCGTGGATCGCGCCGACCTGACCGAGCGCCTCATCGAGGGGCGCCAGAAGTACTCCTCGATCTTCAACTACCCGTCGCTGACCTTCGCCGACGTGGGCGTCATCGGCTGGCTCGTGGACGGCGCCGCGATCTGCAACCAGGTCCCGCTGTGCCGCAGCTCCTTCGGCCCCTACGCCCGCGCCATGGTGCGCATCTGCAAGGAGGAGTCCTTCCACCAGCGCCAGGGCTACGAACTGCTCATGCGCATGATGGAGGGCACCCCCCAGCAGCGGGCGATGGTCCAGGACGCCGTCGACCGCTGGTGGTGGCCGTCGCTGATGATGTTCGGCCCGCCCGACGCCGACTCGCCCAACACACAGCAGTCCATGGCCTGGGGCATCAAGCGCGACACCAACGACGACCTGCGCCAGAAGTTCGTGGACATGACCGTCCCCCAGGCCGAGAAACTCGGCGTCACCCTGCCCGACCCCGAGCTGGTCTGGAACGCCGAGCGCGGCCACCACGACTTCGGCGAACCCGACTGGGTGGAGTTCAAGCAGGTCATCTCCGGCGCCGGACCCAAGAACGCCGAGCGCGTCCAGCGCCGCCGGGCCGCCCACGAGAAGGGCGCGTGGGTGCGCGAGGCCGCCACCGCCTACGCCCGCAAGCACACCAGCGCCGAGGAGGCCGCGGTATGAGCGACGACAACACGGCCGGTTCCGGGGCGGCCCGCCCCGAGTGGCCGCTCTACGAGGTCTTCGTGCGCGGCAAGCGCGGCCTCAACCACGTCCACGTGGGCTCGCTGCACGCCCCCGACGACCACATGGCCCTGCACAACGCCCGCAACCTCTACACCCGCCGCAACGAGGGCGTGAGCATCTGGGTGGTGCGCGCCGAGCACATCGCCGCCTCCAGCCCCGACGAGAAGGACCCCTACTTCGCGCCCAGCGGGGACAAGGTCTACCGCCACCCGACGTTCTACCCCATCCCCGAGGACGTCCCGCACATCTAGGGCGGCGGCACGACCGGCGCACACGAGGCCAAAGGAAAAGACATTGAGCGGCGACCACATCTACTCGGCCCTGAGCGAGGAGCACGGCGGCGACACCCGCTGGGCCTTCGGCACCGGCTTCACCGACGCCCTCGCCGGGGTGGACACCACCCTGCCCGAGGGGGTCGACGGGGCCGACCTGGCGCTGTACTGCCAGATGCTCGGCGACGACGCGCTCATCCAGGCCCAGCGGCTCGTCCACTGGGTGACCGACGCCCCCGAGCTGGAGGAGGAGGTCGCGCTGGCCAACATCGCCCTGGACCTGCTCGGACAGGCCCGCCTGCTGCTGGCCCGCGCCGGACAGGCCGACGGCACCGGACGCGACGAGGACGCCTTCGCCTACCGGCGCGGTCCCGCCGAGTTCCGCAACGTCCGCCTGGCCGAGGCGCCCCGCGGCGACTTCGCCCGCGCCGTCGTCACCCTGCTGACGCTCTCCAGCGCCCGCCTGGCCGTGTTCGCCCGCCTGGCCGACAGCCGCGACCCCGTGCTGGCCGCCGTCGCGGCCAAGGCGGTCAACGAGCTGGCCTACCACCGCGAGTACGCGGTCTCCTGGGCCCTGCGCCTGGGCGACGGCACCCCCTACTCCCGCGAGCGCATGACCGCCGCCGTCGCCGAGGTGTGGCCGCTCACCGGCGAGCTGTTCGCCACCCACCCCGTCGAGGCCCGCATGGCTCAGCAGGGCGTGGGTGTGGACCCGGCCACCGTGCGCGAGGAGGTGCACGCCGTCCTGGCGCAGGTGCTCACCACCGCCACCCTGGACGCCCCCGCGCCCTTCCCCGCACCGGCCCTGGCCGGACGCCGGGGAGAGCACACCGCCGAACTGGCCCCCCTGCTGGACGAATTCCAGAAGGTGGCCCGCGAGCACCCGGAGGCGACATGGTGACCACCACCCGGGACCGGGCCCGCGAGCGCGCCGAGCGCGCCGCCGCCGCGGTCACCGACCCCGAGCTGCCCATGCTCACCCTGGCCGACCTCGGCATCCTGCGCCGCGTGGAGGTCGAGGGCGACGGAACCGCCGCGGTGTGGATCACCCCCACCTACTCGGGCTGCCCGGCCCTGGCCGAGATGCGCGCGGACGTGGACCGCGCCGTGCGCGCCGCCGGGTTCGACCGGGTCGAGGTGCGCACCGAGCTCTCCCCGCCCTGGACCACCGACTGGATCACCGCCGAGGGCAGGCGCAAGCTCGCCGAGCACGGCATCTCCCCGCCGGGCGGCGCGCCCGCGCGGGCCGCCGGGCCGGTGCCGCTGACCCTGCTGCCCACCCGTACCGCACCGCGCTGCCCACTGTGCGGGTCCGGCCGGACCGAGGAGCTGTCCCGCTTCGGCGCGACCTCCTGCAAGTCCCTGCACCGCTGCCGGTCCTGCCTCGAACCGTTCGAGCACGTCAAGGAGATCTGACCGTGACCACACCCGTCACCGAGACCGCGCCCGCGGCCGCGCGCCGCCGGGGCGCGTTCCACCGGCTGCGCGTGGCCGCCGTCGAGCGCCTGTGCGACGACGCCGTCGCCGTCACCTTCGACGTCCCCGACCACCTGGCCGAGGAGTACGCGTTCGCCCCCGGGCAGTCGCTGACCCTGCGCCGCGAGGTGGACGGCGTGGAGGAGCGCCGCAGCTACTCCGTGTGCGCCCCCGTCGGCCAGGCGCCCCGTGTGGGCGTGCGCCTGGTCTCGGGCGGCCTGTTCTCCAACTGGCTGGTCAACGAGGTGCGCCCCGGCGACGAGGTGGAGGTGGGCGCGCCCACCGGCCGCTTCGTCCCCGACCTGGACACCGCGGCCCGCCACGTGATGGTCGCCGCCGGTTCGGGCATCACCCCGGTGCTGTCCATGGCCTCCTCGCTGCTGCGCCGCACCGACTCGCGCGTCACCCTGCTCTACGGCAACCGCCGCAGCGACACGGTGATGTTCGCCGACGAGATCGCCGACCTCAAGGACGCGTTCGGAACGCGCTTCGAGCTGGTGCACGTGCTCTCCCGCGAGCCGCGCGAGGCCGAGCTGTTCACCGGGCGCCTGGACGGCGCCAAGCTGGAGGCGCTGCTGGACACGGTCGTGGCCGCCGACGCCGTCGACCACTGGTGGCTGTGCGGACCGTACGGCATGGTCACCGACGCCCAGGAGGTGCTCACGGGCCGGGGCGTGCCGGGGGAGCGGATCCACCAGGAGCTGTTCTTCGTGGAGGGCGCCGAGCCGCCGCCCCAGGCGCGCCACGAGGAGCCCGGCGTGGAGGGGCCCGCCAGCGAGGTGACCCTCGTGCTGGACGGGCGCACCACCACCCTGACGCTGCCGCGCGGGGTGCCCGTGCTGGACGCCGCGCAGCGCTACCGGCCGGACCTGCCCTTCGCCTGCAAGGGCGGGGTGTGCGGCACCTGCCGGGTGAAGGTGTGCGAGGGCGAGGTGCGGATGCTGCGCAACTACGCGCTCACCGAGGCCGAGGTGGCGGCGGGGTACGCGCTGTCGTGCCAGGCGTTGCCCGAGAGCGACGCCGTGACCGTGGACTACGACGCGTGAGCGCGCGCAACGAGACCGCCTGGCGGATGTTCGAGGCGGACATGGCGTCCAAGAACCTGGGGATGCGCCTGGTCGAGGCCAGCGACGGACTGGCGGTCGTGGAGATGACCGTGGGGCCGCTGATGCTCAACGGGCACGGGATCGCCCACGGCGGGTTCGTGTTCACCCTGGCCGACACCGCGTTCGCGTGCGCGTGCAACGTGGACGGGGGAGGGGTGACCGTGGCCTCGGGGGCGGACGTGACCTTCGTGGCCCCGGCGAAGGAGGGTGACGTGCTGGTGGCCACCGCCCGGGAGCGGGCGCTGTTCGGCCGCAGCGGCCTGTACGACGTCACGGTCCGCCGGGGCGAGGAGGTCGTCGCCGAGTTCCGGGGCCGCAGCCGCACGCTGCCCCCGCGCGGCTAGCCGCCGGGTCGGGGCGGCTACGGGGCCGGGACCGCGAGGGCGGTCCCGGCCCCCTCGCGTGGTGGCGGGGCCGGTGGCGGGTGTCCACAAGCGGTCATCCGCGTTTGGGGTGAGGTCAGTACATGTGTGCGCCTTGATGGAGAAAAGCGAACCTTGTGGCTTATGTGAGCACATGGATAGCTTTTTCCCGTTCGTGTCCCGGGTCCGCCCACGAGGCGGCCCTCGACCAGACAGGCAATCCCCCTCATGCGTCGTTCCCTGACCCGTACGACGGCGGTCTCGGCCGCCTCGGTACTGGCCTTGTCACTCCTCTCCCCGTCGCAGGCGCTCGCCGACGACAACCGTCCTCCGGACCGGCCCGACACCGCCACGCTCACCGCGCGGGGAAGGGTGTGCTCCACCGACCAGGATGCCCCCACACTTATCGGCAGCACAGCACCCCTCCTGAGAGGAGTCTTCCGCGATCCCGACTCCGAGACCGGGGCACAACGGATCAGGGCCGAGTTCGAGTGGACCCTGGAGGGCACCGACGAACTCCTCGGCGCGGCCGAGTCGACCCATACCTGGCACCACCCCGGCCGTGACCCCTATCCGCTGTCGGTAACCGCGAGCGGCCTGCCCGAAGACACCCTCATGCGCTATCGCGCGCGCGGCCATGACAACCAGGAGCCGGGTGAGTGGTCCGAGTGGTGCTGGATCGAAGTCAACACCGACGGACCCGAAGCGCCTCCGCTGGTCACCTCCGACGACTACCTTCCCAACGGTGGTTTCCAGGGAGCACCCGGTCGGACAGCGGAGTTCACCTTCGCCAACAACGGAACGCTGGACGCGGTCTCCTACGAGTACAACCTCGGCCTGGAACCCCTGTGCAACACCCGGGTGGAACTCGATGAGCCCGGTGCCTCCGCCACCGTCTCGGTCACACCGCAGAGGTCGGGACCCCAGTGGATCTACGCCCGGAGCGTCGACGCCTACGGCAACACCTCCGCGTGCGAGTCGGTGTACGAGGTCCTGGTGGCTTCCCTGGCCGACCCCGTGGCCTACTTCCTCCTCGACGAAGGTGAGGGGACGAGCGCCTCGGACGTCATGTCAGAGGACCGCTCTGCTACGGGGGACGGCGGCATCGCCTGGACCCGTGGCCGCGTGGGCGAGCGCCAGGGCAGCGGTTACCGGCTGGAGGGCACGGCCGTGGCCACGGCTGACGGACACCTGCGCACCGACACGGCGGTCGTCGACACCTCGGAGGCCTTCGCGGTGTCGGCCTGGGTCCGGTTGGACGAGACCGGCACCGACGCCGTCGCCCTCTCCCAGGACGGCGAACATCTGAGCGGCTTCCAGCTCGGTTACGACGCCTCCGAGGAGGCATGGGTGTTCCAGACAGCCTCTCAGGACGGACCGCAGGCCGGGTTCGACCAGCGCGTGGTCTCCACCGTTCCCGCTCAGGCGGGCGTGTGGACACAGCTCAGCGGTCAGCACGATCCGGAAACCGGAGAGATCGCCCTCTACGTCGAGGGCGCCCATCAGGGAAGCGCCGCGTGGGACTCCGCCTGGAACGCTGAGGGCCCGTTCGTCATCGGAGGCGGCCGGGAAGCGGACGCCTTCTCGGGCAGTTGGCCGGGAGCGGTCGATCACGTCAAGGTATGGGACCGCCTCCTCATCGTCGAGGACGCGCCCTACACCAGCACCAAGCGGTCGGAGGTGTGGCAGCACGCCAACCTGCCGCTGGCCCTGGAGGGCCGGTGGATGTTGGAGGAGAGCGGTGGTGCGGCCGCCGCGGACGGTTCCGACCACGGCCTGGACGCGACACTGCACGGTGACCCCGCGACGGTGTGGGAGGGGGCGTTCAACGACTGGACCTACACCTCCGCGATCCTTCTCGACGGAACCGCGCAGGAGCACCTGCGCACGGACGGAGCGGCTGTGCGCACCGACCGCAGCTTCACCGCCTCGGTGTGGGTGCGTTTGGACGAGGGCGGCTCCGACGCCGTCGCGCTCTCCCAGAGCGGCGAGCACACCGGTGGGTTCGTGCTGGGGTACGACGCCGAACTGGAGGCGTGGGTCTTCGAGACATCGGCCGGGGACTCCGAGGGAGCTGAGGTCAGCCGCGTCGCCTCCGCCTGGGCGGAGACGGGGAGGTGGACCCATTTGACCGGTATCTACGACCACGTGGACGGAACACTCGCCCTCTACGTCGACGGTGTCCGGCAGGAGGACGCGGAACGCGAGGGCGCCTGGCACGCCGACGGCGACGTGGTGATCGGAGGAGCCGGATACACGGACGGCGTCGACCGTCCCTGGACGGGCGCTCTCGGCACGGTCTTCCTCCTCCAGGGAGTCGCGTTCCCCCACGACGTCTACACCGTGATGGAAGGTCTCCTGCCGAGGGTTTAGTCGAGACCTCGGAGCACCAGGACCGGGGCATGGGCACCCCGTCGCAATGACCGGCCGGGGCCGTCACAGGACGGTCCCGGCCCCGGCATGTGCGAGGAAGGGCCACGTATCAGCCCCCGCCAGGGCCTGGTTCCGTCCCGTCCTGGGCGATTCCGCGTCGTCGGCGCCGGGCAGGGGGCGCGAACACACGGGGGCGATCGCGCGTCCCACGGGCGTAGGGAGGGCGCCGTCCTCCGCCGCACGAGAAGGACCCCATGACCGTCATGCCCGCCCC
>NZ_QPFC01000049.1:0-2389 GCF_003427465.1 Nocardiopsis sp. TNDT3
CCCGTAGACTGGGCCAGCCCTCCCCCGCCCGTCGAGCGAACCCGCGCGTACCCACGCGCGCCGCGGCGCGGACGGGGCCAGCAAGCCGAGACGAAACTGTGAGCCGAGAACCCCACATGTCCGATCAGCGCGTCGTCCGACCCACTCCCATCAGCGGTTTCCCCGAGTGGTCCCCTCAGGTCCGGGCCGTGGAGCAGCGCTGGCTGGACCATATCCGCGCCGGGTTCGAGTCCTTCGGCTTCGCGTCGGTGGAGACGCCGTCCGTGGAGAACCTCGACGTGCTGATGGCCAAGGGCGAGACCTCCCAGGAGGTCTACACCCTGCACCGCCTCCAGGCCGACGCCAAGGACGACTCCGACGCCAGACTCGGGCTGCACTTCGACCTCACCGTGCCCTTCGCCCGGTACGTCGCCCAGCACTTCAACGAGCTGGCCTTCCCCTTCAAGCGCTACCAGATGCAGCGCGTGTGGCGGGGCGAGCGCCCCCAGGAGGGGCGCTTCCGGGAGTTCACCCAGTGCGACATCGACGTCATCAACGTCGACTCCGTCCCGCTGCACTTCGACGCCGAGCTGCCGCGCATCGTGCACCGGGTGCTCAGCGGGCTGGACCTGCCCGCATGGACGCTCAACGTCAACAACCGCAAGGTCCTCCAGGGCTTCTACGAGGGCCTGGGCATCAAGGACCCGATCGCGGTCATCCGCGCCGTGGACAAGCTGCACAAGATCGGCGACGACGGCGTGCGCCAGATCCTGCTGGCCGACGGCCTGACCGACGAGCAGGCCGACGCCTGCCTCGCGCTGGCCCGCGTCCGGGGCGCCGGGACCGGCGTCGCCGAGCGGGTCCGCGGGCTCGGAGTCTCCTCCGAGCTGCTCGACGAAGGGCTGGAGGAGCTCTCCTTCGTGCTGGAGGACCTGGCCGACCTGCCCGAGGGCAGCGTCGTGGCCGACCTGTCCATCGCCCGCGGCCTGGACTACTACACGGGCACGGTCTACGAGGCCTCCTTCGACGACGACCCCGGCTACGGGAGCATCTGCGCGGGCGGGCGCTACGACGACCTGGCCGGGCAGTTCATCCGCAGGCGGCTGCCGGGCGTGGGCATCTCCATCGGCCTCACCCGCATCTTCGCCAAGCTCGTCGCCGAGGGCCGGATCGAGGAGGGGCGCGCCTGCCCCACCGACGTGATGGTCGTGGTGCCCGGCGCCGAGCGCCGCAGGGAGGCCCTGCTCACCGGGGAGCTGCTGCGCGGGCGCGGGTTCAACACCGAGGTGTTCCACTCCACCGCCAAGGTCGGCAAGCAGATCCAGTACGCCGCCAAGAAGGGCATCCCCTTCGTGTGGTTCCCGCCCTTCGGCGAGGACGGCGGCCACGAGGTCAAGGACATGGGGTCGGGGGAGCAGGGTCCGGCCGACCCCGCCACCTGGGCCCCGAAGGGCACGGAAAGCGCGGAGTAACCGCTCCATAGCACCTTCCCGTCCGGCGTGGGCGGTTTCTGTCCGCTCATGCCGGAACCGGCCATTCGGAGGACAACCGGGGGCGGCGGGTGCGACACTGGGAACGGCGTTCCCCGCGCCGCCCCCGCAGCGGCGGCGCGGCCTTCCGGGGCCCGCGGTGGATGCTTGCTCAGCCCCTGGGGGTTGTCGTTCAAGCGCCGGCGGGGTTCTGGAGGTGCCGGAGGTGGGACTGCGAGGAACGAGCCGTCTCACCGGAGGTGCCGTTGTGCTTGCTTCAACCCGATTCCTGCCTTCGGGGCGCCTGAACACAGGAAGGCTGCGGCCGCAGGCCGTCCGTTGAGGGTGGTGGAGGATGACGGGCGGGAGAAGCGGAGCGGAGCCCCAAAGAAGCACTGCCCAGTAATCGAGGCCATGTCCCCTCCCCGCCACAACCTGCCCCTGTCCGCCGGCGAGTTCATCAGCTTCGTCGGACGCGAGCGCGACATCGTCGACCTGGGCCGCCTCCTGGGCACCGCCCGGATGGTCACGCTGACCGGTACCGGCGGTATCGGCAAGACGCGCCTGGCCCTGCACCTGGCCGAACGCGTCATGCGCCGGTTCCCCGACGGCGTGCGCTTCGTCGACCTGAGCGAGGCCTCCACCCACGACCAGGCGCTGCGCGCGGTCGCGGGCAGCCTCCAGGCGGTGCAGGACGACTCGCGCACCATGACGGACGCCGTCATCACCTCGCTGCGCACCCGCAACCTGCTGCTGCTCCTGGACACCTGCGAGCACGCCGTGGGGCCGATGGCGCAGCTGTGCCAGGCCGTGCTGCGCGACTGCCCCCGGGTGCGCATCCTGGTGACCAGCCGCCAGCCCCTGCACGTTCCCGAGGAGAACATCTGGCGGGTGCCGCCGCTGTCCCTGCCAGCGCGGCCCACCCCCACCGACCCCTACGC
>NZ_QPFC01000515.1:0-6475 GCF_003427465.1 Nocardiopsis sp. TNDT3
GCCCCCGCTCCCGCGCACCCGCGCGGACCTGCGCGGATCCGGGCACGTCCACCGACCGGTCGCCGCCGAGGTGCGGGAGAACCTGCTGCGGCGGATGGCCTCGGGACAGCCCCGGTTCCCCGGGGTGCACGGGTTCGACGCCACCGTGCTGCCGCAGGTGGAGCGGGCCCTGCTGGCCGGACACGACATCGTCCTGCTGGGCGAGCGCGGCCAGGGCAAGACCCGGCTGATCCGCACCCTGGCGACCCTGCTGGACGAGTGGTCCCCGGCGGTGGCCGGGTGCCCGGTCAACGACCACCCCTACACGCCGGTCTGCCCGGCCTGCGTGCGCCGTTCGGCACGGGAGGGCGACGGCCTGCCGGTCGTGTGGCGGCACCGCTCGGAGCGCTACGGCGAGAAGCTGGGCACGCCCGACACCGGCGTGGGCGAGCTGATCGGCGACGTGGACCCGGCGCTGCTGGCGCGGGGGCGCTCCCTCGGCGATCCCGAGACCATCCACTACGGTCTGGTGCCGCGGGCCAACCGGGGCGTGTTCTGCGTCAACGAGCTGCCCGACCTGCCCGCACGGGCCCAGGTGGCGCTGTTCAACGTGCTGGAGGAGCGCGACCTCCAGGTACGCGGCTACAACCTGCGGCTGCCGCTGGACCTGCTTCTGGTGGCGAGCGCGAACCCGGAGGACTACACGAGCCGGGGACGCATCGTCACCCCGCTCAAGGACCGCTTCGGCGCGCAGGTGCGCACCCACTACCCGCTGACCCTGGCGGACGAACTGGCGCTCATCCGGCAGGAGGCGGCGCTGCCCGAGGGCACGACGGTGCCCTCGCACCTGCTGGAGGCCGTGGCGCGCTTCACCCGGCTGGTCCGCGCCTCGAAGAAGGTGGACGCCCGTTCGGGGGTGTCGGTGCGCTTCTCGGTGTCCGCGGCCGAGACGGTGGCGGCGTCGGCGCTGCGCCGGGCTGCCCTGACCGGCGGGGAGGTTCCGGTGGCCCGGGTGTGCGACCTGCCCGCCGCGGTGGAGCCGCTGCTGGGCAAGGTCGAGTTCGAGACAGGTTCCGAGGGCCGCGAGGCGGAGATCCTGCACGCGCTGCTGCGCCGGGCGGTGGCGGAGGTGTTCCGCGAACGCCTGGGAACGGCGGACCTGTCCGAACTCGCCGACCGCTTCTCGGGCGGCGGCACGGTGGAGACCGGTGACCTGGTGGGCGCCGCCGAACTGCTGCGGCGGGTGGGCGCGGTCCCGGGACTCGCGGCGATGATCGGGCACGCGGCCCCCGAGGACGAGGACGGCCCGCCGACGCCGGGGCTGGCCGCCGCTGTGGTGGAGTTCGCGCTGGAGGGCCTGTACCTGGAGCGCCGGCTGTCCAAGGACGCGCTTCCCGACGGAGGGGTCTACCGCTTCTAGGCGGTCTCCAGGCGGCGCCCTCCGGAGGCGTCCGCGCGCCGGGGCCCTCTCGGGCGCGGCCGTTCGGCGGCCGGCTCGCCCGGCCAGGACTGCCGGTTCCCGAATCGGGAAGATAGCCGGTGCGTGTGCGCGGGACGAGAAGGAGGCGGACGCCTGTGAGGTTTCGGTACCGGGAGTACATGGGCGGCCCCGACCCGCTGGCCGAACCCGACCCGCCGCCCGAGGAGGCCGTGGCGGCGGCGCGGGAGCTGCTGGTACTGGTCGCCTCGGCGCTGGAGGCGGATTCCGCATCCGCTTCGCGGTTCCCGGAGACGGGTTCCGCGGCCGACCCGCAGGACCCGGGAGTGGATTCCGCGACCGGTGGGGGCCCGGTGGCGGGTTCCGCGAGCGGCCCGGGGGTTCTGTCCGAGGAGGACCGGCGGCGGCTGTCCGCCCTGGAGGACGTCCTGTCCCGGTACGCCGACGGCGACCGCGCGGCCCTCGGCCGGGCGGACGCCACCGCCCTGGGCCGTCTGCCGGGGCTGCTGGGCGGGGAGGCCGGCCGCATCCTGGCCCGCCTGGACGGGGCCGACCACGGCCTGAGCCCGCGCGAACTGCGCCGCCTGGGCGAGGTGGCGCTGCGCGAGGCCGAGGCCTCCCGGCGCGGACGCGGGGGCCCCGGCGGAGCACACCGGGGAGGCACCGCGCCCGGCGGGGAGCCCACGGGCCTGTCCCTGCCCCGCGACGAGGACGGCGACCGGCCGTTGGACGCGGTCGCGACCGTGCGCGAGGCGGCCCTGCGCCGGGCCCGCCCCGGAGAGCGCGGCGTGGCGCTGCGGGCCGAGGACGTGCGGGTGGCCGGGGCGGAGCCGTCGGAGGCAGCGGCCGTGTCCCTGCTGGTGGACCTGTCCCATTCGATGGTGACCCGGTCCCTGCACGAGGCCGCCACCCGGACCGCGCTGGCCCTGCACACCCTGGTGTCCACGCGCCGCCCGCAGGACCGGCTGCACCTGGTCGGCTTCGGGGAACGGGCGCGGGAGCTGACCCCCGCCTCACTGGTGGCGCACGACTGGCGCCGCGTCCCCGGGACGAACCTGCACCACGCGCTGCGGCTGGCCCGCGCCCACCTGCGGCGCCACGGCGGCCTGCGTCCGCAGGTACTGGTGGTCACCGACGGCGAGCCCACCGCGCACCTGGGCGAGGACGGCGACGCCCGGTTCTCCTGGCCCCCGGCCCCCCGCACGGTGGAGCTGACCTTCGCCGAGCTGGACGCCGTCCTGCGCGGGGGCGCCGAGGTGACCTTCTTCCTGCTGGCGGACGATCCGCGGCTGCGCGCCTTCCAGGAGCTGGTGGAGCGGCGGCGCGGGACGCGGGTGGTGCACGCCGGAGCCGAGGAGCTGGGGCCGCTGGTGGTGGACCGCTACCTGCGCTGAGCCGGGCGCCGCGAGGGCGGACCGGATCCCCGTGGAACGGACTTGGCCGCCGCGGTGGGGAACCGGCGCGGACACCGGGACTCCGCCGGAGCCCGCCCGGCCGGGTACCGGGACAGCGGCCCGGTGTGGTCGGCTCCGAACTCCGCGCGGGCTGCCGACGGCCCGACCGGTCAGCGGCCGGGCGCGTCGGCGGCGCGGCGGGTCAGCGCTCGAAGATGCTGACGTCGGAGGCCAGCACCAACAGCTCCTCGGGGGCACCGCCGCCGGAGTAGAGCAGCTGGTGCCGGTTGGCGGGCATGACCGTCTCGGTGAACCGCAGCGGGCGCATGCCCTCGTAGACCACCCGCTCCTGCACCAGCAGCGGGATGCCTGGCCCCAGCCCGAAGGAGTCCGCCTCGTCCTGGGAGGGCATCCGGGCGCCGACGATGTCCCAGTTCCACTCCTCCCGGTACCCCAGTGACCGCAGGACGGCGGCGACGCCCTCCTCCAGGCGTTCGGGGGACATGAGCGGGGTGTTGCTGGCGATGCCGTACGGGAAGTAGGTGACCTGGGACTGCCACAGGCCGCCGTCGACGAACCGGTCGGAGGAGCGGATGACCACCAGGTCCCCGCGCGTACGGCCCTCGGCCCCGTCGCTGCGCAGGCGCTTGGCCACCTTGGGGCGCATGGTGTCCAGGCTGACCTTGATCTTCTCCTGGACCTGGTCGTATCCGGCCTCGCGCAGGTGGGGCTGGTAGCCCGCCTCGAAGCGCTCGGAGTCGCCGCCCCCGGTCACGGGGGTGGCCAGGTGGACGATGGGCCGGTGGTCGGCGACGAAGGCCCCGCGTCCGGGCTGGATGGCGACGCGCCCCTCGTCCTGGAGGATGCGCATGCCCAGACGGGCGGTGGCGCGGGAGACGTCGAGCTGCTCGGCGAGCTCCTCCTCCCCCGGCAGCCGCTCCCCCGGCTTGTAGTCGCCCCTGGCCAGCGCCTCGCGCAGGTGGTCGGCGACAACCGTCTTCCTCGACGTGCTCATGCTTGTGCTCAGTCCCGGTGGTAGGCGTTCATGTTGCCGTTCTCGTACTGGTAGCGGATGCTGTGGCCCGCGTAGACGGTGTGCACGAGCCGGATGGGGCGCTCCTCGGACAGGTCGGTCCGGTGGACGGTCAGCACCGGGACCCCGGGCGGGAGTTCGAGCTGGCCCGCCTCCTGCGGGCTGGGCATGCGGGTCTCCAGCTCGTCGACGAACCCGACCTGGCGCTGTCCGTACTCGGCCAGCACCGACAGGGCGCTCTCCACGTCCTCGGGAAGCATGAGCGGGGTGCCCTCGACGAGGTCCATGGGGTAGTAGGCGGTGCTGACGGAGGCCGAGACCTCCCCGGAGAACCGGTACATCCGGCGGACGACCGTCATGTCGCCCTCGGGGACGCGCAGGCGGCTGGCGATGTCGGGGGTGGCGCTGAGGAGCTGGAGCTCCTCCAGGACCTGCCCGGTCATACCGGACTCGTGGAGGCCCCCGGGGCCGACGCGGTTGGCGTGGAAGGTCTCGGGGACCACGTCCTGGACGTAGTGCCCGCGCCCGGGGCGGCTGACGATCAGCCCCTGGTTGCGCAGCATGCCCAGGGCCAGCCGGATCGTGTTGCGGGACGCCTCGAAGCGCTCCTCCAGCTGCTTCTCCGACGGCAGCTGCGCGCCCCGGGTCAGGGAGCCCTCCTGGATCTCGCGCCGCAGGGTTCGGGCGATCTGTCGGTATCTGCTTTCGGCCCGCATATATCAGTCCTCGCCGGGGTATGAGACCAACAACCTAGCTTGTACCAACAAGATGATCGGAGCACCAGGAGATCAGGTCCATCCGGTCAACATGAGCCCATTTTAAGTGAAGGCCACCCTCAGTACGCGACACCGCCGGAAGAACACTCCCCAGAACGGGCGTCGGCGGTTCCCCTCCCCTTCGACCCAGGCGCCTGACCCCCGCGGCACCGCAAAGGAAACACCACGGTGAGACACCGCTCGGCGTCCCCCCTCTCCGGAGGAGGGCACGCAGGACACGGATAGGAACTTCCCCCCCGAGGAGAACACCATGATCCCCATCGTTATCGCCCTCGTCGGAGTCGTACTCCTGGGCCTGGCCGCGGGGTTCTTCCTCGCCGTCTCCATCGGCATCCGCCGACAGGACCGCCGGGGCGCTTACCGCTCCCTGCGCGAGGACGGCGAGGGCACCCCCCTCTCCCGCACCGGGAGCCTCGTGGTGGGGCTGCGCTTCCGCGACGGGGAGCACCCGTCCACCCCCTCCACGGACCGCACGCCCACCGCGGTCTGAGCGGGAGGAGCTGAGACGGACGCCGCGGCGACGGAGCCGCGGCGCGGACCGGCGAGAGCCGATCCGCGCGACGCCCCTCCCTAGCCCTCCAGGGCCTGGAGCAGGTCCGCCACCAGGTCGTCGGCGGACTCGATGCCCACGGAGATCCGCACCAGGTCGGCCGGGACCTCCAGCGGGGAGCCCGCGGTGGACGCGTGCGTCATCCGACCCGGGTGCTCGATCAGGGACTCCACCCCGCCCAGGGACTCGCCGAGGGTGAAGACCTCGGTGCGCTCGCACAGGGCGAGCGCCGCCTTCTCACCGTCGCGCAGGGCGAAGGAGACCATGCCGCCGAAGGCCCTCATCTGCCGTTCGGCGGTCTTGTGCCCCGGGTGGGCGTCCAACCCGGGGTAGAACACCCGGCGCACCGCGGGGTGGCCCTCCAGGGCCGCCACCACCTTCTCGGCGTTGGCGCTGTGCCGGTCCATGCGCACGCCCAGGGTCTTGATCCCGCGCAGGGTCAGCCAGGAGTCGAACGGCCCCGGGACCGCGCCCATGGTGTTCTGGTGGAAGGCCAGCCGCTCGCCCAGCTCGGCGTCGGAAACCACCAGCGCTCCCCCGACCACGTCGGAGTGCCCGCCCAGGTACTTGGTGGTGGAGTGCACGACCACGTCCGCGCCCAGGGTCAGCGGCTGCTGGAGGTAGGACGAGGCGAAGGTGTTGTCGACCACGTGCAGGGCGCCGGCGTCGTGCGCGATCTGCGCGACGGCCTCGATGTCGGTGATGTTGAGCAGGGGGTTGGTGGGCGTCTCGGTCCACACCACCCTGGTGTTGGGCCGCACGGCCGCGCGCACGGCCTCGGGGTCGGACTGGTCGACCGCGTCCCACTGCACACCCCAGCGCTCGACCACCTTGGAGACCAGGCGGAAGGTGCCGCCGTAGGCGTCGCCGGGGATGATCAGGTGGTCGCCGGGCGAGAGCACCGTGCGCAGCAGGGTGTCCTCGGCGGCCATGCCGGAGGCGAAGGCCAGGCCGCGCACCCCGGACTCCAGGGCGGCCAGGCACTCCTCCAGGGCCGCGCGCGTGGGGTTGCCGGTGCGCGAGTACTCGTAGCCCTGGCGCAGACCGCCCACGCCGTCCTGGGCGTAGGTGCTCGTCTGGTAGATCGGCACCACCACGGACCCGGTTCCGGCGTCCGGCTCCTGCCCCGCGTGGATGGCCAGCGTTTCAAACCCGTCGAACTTCATGGGGCCACCTTAGTGCCCGCTGACCTCACCGATCGCGTTTTCCACAGGCCGGCGCCGATGGGCGCGGGCGCGCCCGGGAGCCGTCCACAGGCCCGGACCGGGGCTGGCGCCGGAGGCCCTCCCCGCGGTTTCCTGGATA
>NZ_QPFC01000516.1:0-2024 GCF_003427465.1 Nocardiopsis sp. TNDT3
TCGTCGGGGGCGCCGCCGGGGGCCTTGCGGCCCCGGGCGGATGTGCGGCGGGGAGAGTTACGGCGCGGGCTCACACCGTCCAGGTTAGAAGAGGACCGGCAGTGGCCGCCGCCACAGGATCGGCGGCGGCCGTCTTCGCCTCCCCGCGCGACGGGCGGCCCGGCACGGTGGCCGGAGCGGTCCCGTGCGCCGTGGCGCTCCTGTGCCCGGCGCGGGGCCGGCGCGGAGGCGTACCGCGGACCCGGGGCCCGCGCCCCGCGACGGCGACGCCTCCGCTCGGCGCGTCAGGCGTGGCAGGCGCAGCCGCCGTGGCCCTCGCCCTCCGGCGCGTCGGGCAGCTGGTCCATCAGCAGCGGGGCGGGCACCGGGATGTCGGTGAGGCCGTACTCGCCCATCGCGACCAGGGTGGTGACCACGGCTTCGGCGCCGCGCTCCTCCAGCAGTTCGGTGGGGCCCTTGGGGTAACCGCAGCCGAAGCGCATGGCGGTGTCGACGTCCCTGGCGGAGGCGTAGCCGTCGCCGACCATGCGCATGGCGTCGTCGATCTGCGGCGCGAGGAGGACCTCGCCCAGGTCCAGGGTCTCCTCCTCCTGGATCATCTGCGCGTAGCGGCCGGTGGGGCGGGGCTCGGGGGCGTCGTCGGTGCCCGCGTAGAAGCCCTGGCCGGACTTGCGGCCCAGGCGGCCCGCGGCCACCATGCGGCGCAGCAGCGGCGAGGCGGCGTAGCGCCGGTCGCGGTACTCCTCCCACAGGACGTCCATGACGGCCAGGCAGATGTCGAGGCCGACCAGGTCGGCGAGGGCCAGCGGGCCCATGGGCAGGCCCGCGGCCTTCTGCACCGAGGCGTCGATCTCCTCGCGGGTGGCGACCTTGCGCTCGTACAGGCGGATCGCGTCGTTGATGTAGGGCACGAGGAGGGCGTTGGCCACGAACCCGGCGCGGTCGCCGACCGCCACGGGGGTCTTGCCGATGCGCTTGGCCACCTCGCAGACCACGTCGACGGTCTCGGCGCTGGTGGAGACCGTGGTGATGACCTCGACCAGCTTCATGACCGGGGCGGGGTTGAAGAAGTGCAGCCCCACGACCTTGTCCGCGCGGCCGGTGAGCGCGGCGATCTCGGTGACCGACAGCGAGGACGTGTTGGTGGCCAGGATCGTGCCGGGCGGGCAGATCCGGTCCAGGTCCGCGAAGACGTCCTTCTTGATGTCCATCCGTTCGGGGACGGCCTCGACGACGAAGTCCGCGTCGGCGAGGTCCTCGCGCGAGGTGGTGAACGTCAGCCGGGCGTCGATCCCGGTGCGTTCGTCCTCGGTGAGCTTGCCCTTGTCCACCGCCTTCGAGAGGGACCGGTCCACGTGGGCACGGCCGCGGTCGACGGCGGCCTGGTCGATCTCGACCCCGGTGACGTTGAACCCCGCGCGGGCGAACACCTCGGCGATACCCGCGCCCATCGCGCCGAGTCCGACGACACCGACCTTGTCAAATTCCTGCACCATACGCCCAGACTACGGGCCCGGCCGAACCGTCCCGCGCACGGGATGCCCGAGTCGGGCACTCGGTGTCATCCGGTGCGGCGGTGGCGGTGCCGCCGCACCCCGGCCGCGGCGCGGGAGCACCGCCCCTCCCGGAGGGCGCGACCACCCCTGACAGGACCGCCTCTAGCAGTCGACGAGCTCGGGCGACTGGTTGAGCAGCTGGGCGCGCGGGGAGGTGAACTCGGCGCGGGCCTCCTCGGCCCCGGGCGCGAAGAGGGCCACGCGGTGGCAGTTCTGGAAGGCCAGGCGCAGGCCGAAGTGCCGCTCCACCGCGCCGCGCATGGCGTCGCTGGCGAGCAGGCGCAGCAGCTGGCCCCTCTCCTGTTCGCCGGGCGGGGGCACCTCGTTCGTCTCGAAGCCGGACTCGGCGGTCCGGGCGCCCTCGGCCAGTCCGCTGACCACCTCCCAGGCGTAGGGCAGGGAGTCCTTGATGCAGGCGATGAAGTCGGCGTCCTCGACCGGGCCGTGCTTCGCCTTCTCCAGCAGGTC
>NZ_QPFC01000517.1:0-10051 GCF_003427465.1 Nocardiopsis sp. TNDT3
GGACGCCGGGGACCGGGTGGCGCTGTTCGCCGAACCCGACGCCCCGCTGACCCTGCTCGGGGAGGGCGCGGAGCTGCTGCTGGCCCCGGTCGCGGCGGGCGCGCCGCTCGTCCTGACGCCGCTGGGCTCCGCGGGCCCGGACGAGGTGCTGCGCAGGACCGGCATGGAGAAGGTCACCGTGGCGGTGCGCGGGGCGGAGGGGGCCGGTGGCGCGGCGCTGCCGGACGGGGCCCCCTTCCGGACGGTGGGGCTCTCCTAGGGGACGTGTCCCGCGGGCTCCTGGGCGGCGCGTCCGGCGACCCGGGGTCGGGGGGTCCCGGCGCGGCCGCTCACCCCTCGCGGTAGTAGGCGTCGAGCACGGTGCGCTCGCGTGTGGCCTCGTCGTAGGTGTAGACCTCGCGGCCCTCGACGAACACGCGCAGGGCGCGGCTCATCACGTCCAGCGGGTCGCCCGACCACACGACCACGTCGGCGTCCAGGCCCGGCTTGAGGGAGCCGACCCGGTCGGAGATGCCCATGATCTCGGCGGGGTTGACCGTGAGGGCGCGGATCGCGGAGCGCGGGTCCATGCCCTCCTTGACGCACAGGGTGGCCTGGTGGACCAGGAACTCGATCGGGACGACCGGGTGGTCGGTGGTCAGGGCGACCTTGACGCCCGCCCGGTCGAGGATGCCGGGGTTGGCCAGGGTCTTGTTGTTGACCTCGACCTTGGAGCGGCTGGTCATGAGCGGACCGGTGATGACGGGGATGCCGCGCGCGGCGATCTCGTCGGCCAGCAGGTGGCCCTCGGTGCAGTGGTTGATGATCAGCCGGTAGCCGAACTCGTCGGACAGGCGCATCGCGGTGTGGATGTCGTCGGCGCGGTGCGTGTGCTGGCACCAGGGGAGTTCGCCGTCCAGGACCCGGACCAGCACCTCCAGGGTGGTGTCCCGCTCGAACGGGGTGCCCTCCGAGGCCGCGTGCTCGCGCCTGGCCCGGTAGTCCTGGGCCCTGGTGAAGGCGTCGCGGATGACGGCGGCCACGCCCTGGCGGGTGGAGGGCAGCTTGTCCTTGTTGCCGTAGACCCGCTTGGGGTTCTCGCCCAGGGCGCTCTTGACGCTGGCCGGGTGCCGGATCAGGCGGTCCTCCATGCTGCGGCCCCAGCACTTGATCGCCACGGTCTGGCCGCCGATGGGATTGCCCGAACCGGGCTTGACGACCGAGCTGGTGACGCCTCCGGACAGGGCGTCGGCGAAGCCGCGGTCGGCGGGGTTGATGGCGTCCAGCGCGCGCATGCGGGCGCCGTTGGGGTCGGTCATCTCGTTGGTGTCGTCACCGGCCCAGCCGACGCCCTCCTCGTCGATGCCGATGTGGCCGTGGGCCTCCACGAAGCCGGGGAGCACCCACTTGCCGGAGGCGTCGACGACGGTGGCCCCCTCGGGGACCGTGACGTCGGCGCCGACGGCGGCGATCCGGCCGTCGGAGATGAGGACGGTGCCCCCGTCGATGGGGTCTCCGTCGACGGGAACGACGTATCCGGATGTGATCGCGATATCCATGGCGGGCAACCTAGCCCATCGCGGGGCGTATCCCCAAGCCCTCCTGGGCTCGGGCGGACGGCCCGCTACCCCGCCGGCCAGCGGGCGGTGAGCAGCTCCGACCCCGGCGTGAGTTCCACGGTCGCGGCCTCGATGGCGTCGCGCACCGTGGTGCAGCGGCCCACCTGCTCGGGTTCGGCGGTCAGGTCCCCGCCCTCGGCCGCGAACGCGTAGACCATGCTGGGGCGGTCGGCGAACTCCATCAGCCGGAAGGCGCCGCCCAGACCGGGGTGGTTCGGGGTCTGCTCGGGGATGACTCCCATGGTGACGATGCCCGCCTCGATCAGGTCGGCGAGGAAGTCGCGCTGGGCGTTGAGGACGGCGGCGCCGCCCTGCGGCCGCTGGAGGGCCGACTCGTTGAGGACCACCCGCAGCACGGGCCCCTCCGTCCCGGTCATCGCGGCCCGGTGGGCCATCTCCTCCTCCACCATCTCCTCGACCTCGTCCGGGGACAGGTCCGGATGGCGCGGGCGCAGCACCGCGCGCGAGTACTCGCGGGTGCGCAGGAACACCGGGACCGCCATGGGCTGGTGCTCCCACAGGTGGGTGGCGTGGACGCCCAGCTCGCGCTGGTCGCCGAACTCGTTGGGGAAGGCCTCGGCCTGGAGGGTGATCGCCCAGGCGTCCACGAGCTGGTGTTCGGCGCCCAGGGCGGTGTCCACCCGTTCGACCAGCGAGCGGGCCGGCCGGCAGTGCGCGCTCTCCACCTCGCGGAGCTTGTCGTCGGTCACCCCGACCGTCGCGGCGAGTTCGGCGCGTGAGAGCCCCCTGTCGGAGCGCGCGCGCAGTACCCTCGCGGCGAAGGGGAGCCACATCGCGGACGGCAGTGCGGTGTTCAATCCACTTCCCTCCCTCCAGCGCCAGGCGGGGCCTCGCTCCCGGCACACCGCCGGCGCCCCGCCCCGTCCTCTTCCGACCCTCTCCCGTGCCGGGGTCGCCGGTCAAGCGACCGGACGGGTACGGCGATCCGTGACAAGTCATCGGGGCGTCGCGGCGGAGCGGCCTCGGGGGCGGACCGTGGTCGCGCCATGACGGAAAGCCAACCCGCTGACGAGGGCACTTCCCCCGGCCGAGTAGCCTGTGTGCCGCCCAGCCGCGATCCTCATTTCCGGAAGTGAACCGATGAAGCTTCTGCCCCTCCCGGCGACAGCCCTCCTGGCCTGCACCGCCCTGCTCGCCGCCTCCGCCTGCGCCAACGGCGCCGCAGCCCCGGCCGACCAGGGCGGATCGGAGGGCGGCGGCACGCCGGAGGAGACCGCCTCCGAGCAGACCGGCAGCCCCGCCGAGGTGGACGTCACCGGAGTCGAGGGCGCCACGCTGCACACCAGCGAGGGCGACATCGAACTGGAGTTGTTCCCCGAGGAGGCGCCCGTCACGGTGGCCAACTTCGTGGGCCTGGCCGAGGGCGAGGGCGTGCCCAACCCGGCGACGGGCGAGGCCGCGTTCTACGACGGCACCGTGTTCCACCGGGTGATCGACGACTTCATGATCCAGGGCGGCGACCCGCAGGGCACCGGCCAGGGCGGCCCGGGCTACACCTTCGAGGACGAGTTCGACTCCGGCCGCGAGTTCTCCGAGCCGGGCGTGCTGGCCATGGCCAACCGCGGCCCGGACACCAACGGCTCGCAGTTCTTCATCACCGTCGAGCCCACCCCGCACCTGAACGGCATGCACACGATCTTCGGGCACGTCGCGGACGAGGCGTCCATGGAGGTGGTGAACGGCATCGCCAACGTCGAGACCGACATGAACGACCGCCCCACCCAGGACGTGACCATCGAGTCCGTCACCGTGCACCGCGCGGAGTAGACGGCCCGTGTCCGGGGCCGCCGCGTCCGCCTAACGGCGTCTGGCGCGGGCGGCCCTGGCCCGCTCCACGGCCGGTCCGATGGCCCGCGCCAGCGCCGCCACGTCCTCCCGGGTGGAGGTGCGGCCCAGCGACAGACGCAGGCTGCTCAGCGCGGTCCCGGCGTCGGCGCCCATCTCCAGCAGCACGTGGCTGGGCTGGGCCACCCCCGCCGAGCAGGCCGAGCCGGTCGAGCAGGAAATGCCCTTGGCGTCCAGGAGCATGAGCAGCGCGTCCCCCTCGCAGCCGGGGAAGGAGATGTGCGAGATCCCCGGCAGCCTGCGCGCGGGGTCGCCGTTGACGACCGCGTCGGGCACCGCCTCGCGGACCCGCTCCTCCAGCTCGTCCCGCAGGCCCGCCAGGTGCTTGGAGTGCTCCTCGCGTTCGGCGACCGCCAGGTGGACGGCCGTGGCCAGTCCGCGCAGCAGCGGCGGGGACAGGGTGCCCGAGCGGATGTCGCGCTCCTGGCCGCCACCGTGCAGGACCGGCACCGGGGCCAGGCCGCGCGCGACCAGCAGCGCGCCCGCGCCCACCGGGCCGCCGAGCTTGTGGCCGCTGACCGTCAGCGCGCTCACCCCGCTCCCGGCGAAGTCGACCGGTTCCACGCCCACGGCCTGGACGGCGTCGGTGTGGAAGGGGATGCCGTACTCGGCGGCGACGGCGGCCAGCTCCCGGACCGGCTGCACCGTGCCCACCTCGTTGTTGGCCCACATGACCGAGACGAGCGCGACCGCCTCGGGGCCGGAGCCGCCCTCGATCGCCTCCCGCAGGACCTCGGGGTCCACCCGGCCCAGCGCGTCCACGGGGATCTTCTCGTGCACGGCCCCCTGGTGCTCGGCCATCCAGTGCGCGGGGTCGAGGGCGGCGTGGTGCTCGACGGCACTGGTGAGAATCCTGGGCCTGCGTGCGTCGGGCGTGTTGCGCGCCCAGTACAGGCCCTTGACGGCGATGTTGTCCGACTCGGTGCCGCCCCCGGTGAAGACCACCTCGTACGGGGTCGAGCCGAGCGCACCGGCCAGGCGTTCGCGCGCCTCCTCCACCGTGCGGCGCGCGGCGCGCCCGTGGCCGTGCAGGGACGACGGGTTCCCGAGGGCGCCGAGCTCGGCCGCGACGTCGGCGGCGACCTCGGGGCGCACGTCGGTCGTGGCAGCGTGATCCAGATACACCATGGCCTGACAAGGATACGTCCGTCCCGGGTCGTCCGGCCTCTCCGGGCCCGCCGTGGCCGCACGCATCCGACGCGTTGTCCACAGGCGGGAAGGCGTTCCCCTGCGGCCGCGCCGCTCCCGATAACCTTGTGTCATGCCTGAGTCCGCGTCCTTGCAGCCCGTCCAGTCCGGCCAGAACCCCGAGACCGCACCGTCCCCGAGCCCGGCCGGGGCCCCCGGCGGGCACTGGCCCGCGCCCACGGCCGAGCGGCCGGTGCGCGCCCGGCTGTCGCTGCCGGGGTCCAAGTCGATGACCAACCGCGCGCTGGTCCTGGCCGCCCTGTCGGAGACGCCGTGCCTGGTGCGCCGCCCGCTGGTCAGCCGGGACAGCGAGCTGATGGCGGGCTCCCTGCGCGCCCTGGGTGTGGGGATCACCACCGAGGGGGAGGACATGGCGGTCACCCCCGCCCCGCTGCGCGGCCCGGCCTCCGTCGACGTCGGCAACGCGGGCACGGTGATGCGGTTCGTGCCGCCGGTGGCGGCCCTGGCCTCGGGCACGGTGGAGTTCGACGGCGACCCGCGCGCCCGCGAGCGGCCCGTGGGCGAGCTGCTGGCCGCCCTGCGCGCCCTGGGCGCCGACATCGACGACGGCGGCCGCGGCGCGCTGCCGATGGCCGTGCACGGCACCGGCGCCGTGCGCGGCGGCGAGGTGACGCTCGACGCGTCCGGCTCCTCCCAGTTCGTGTCGGCCCTGCTCCTGAGCGGCGCCCGCTTCACCGAGGGCGTGCACGTGCGCCACTCCGGTCCCCCGGTGCCCTCCCAGCCGCACCTGGACATGACCGTGGAGATGCTGCGCGCGGCCGGGGTCACCGTGTCCACCGCCGACAACTCCTGGAGGGTCGAGCCGGGACCGGTCAAGGTCTCCGACATCACCGTGGAGCCCGACCTGTCCAACGCCGCGCCCTTCCTGGCCGCCGCCCTGGTCACCGGGGGCGAGGTGACGATCGAGGGGTGGCCGGAGCACACCAGCCAGCCCGGCGACGAGCTGCGTTCGCTGTTCACCCGGATGGGCGGCGAGGTCTCCCGCTCGCCCGAGGGACTGCTCACCCTGCGCGGCACCGGCCGGATCCTGGGCATCGACGCCGACCTGCGCGACGTGGGCGAGCTCACGCCCACCGTGGCCGCCGTGGCCGCGCTCGCCACGACCCCCTCCCGGCTGACCGGCATCGCGCACCTGCGCCGCCACGAGACCGACCGGATCGCCGCGCTGGCCGCCGAGATCAACCGGCTGGGCGGCGACGCCGAGGAGCTGCCCGACGGACTGGTCATCAACCCGCGCCCGATGCGCGGCGGGGTGTTCCACTCCTACGACGACCACCGGATGGCCACCTCGGGGGCGGTGATCGGGCTCGCGGTGCCCGGCGTGGAGGTGGAGAACATCGCCACCACGCGCAAGACCCTGCCCGACTTCCCGGGCCTGTGGGCGGAGGCCCTGGCGTGAGCCGCACGCGGGGCGGGGGACGCCACCTGGACGAGGACGACATCCGCGTGCGCGCCCGGGGCGGTTCGCGCCCCCGCACCCGCAACCGGCCCAAGCACGAGAACGCCGTGGAGGGCCTGGTCACCGCCGTGGACCGGGGCCGGTACCGCTGTCTGGTCAACGGCGTTCCCGTCGTGGCGATGAAGGCCCGCGAGCTGGGCCGCGGCTCGATCGTGGTCGGCGACCGCGTCGACGTGGTCGGCGACCTGTCCGGCAGACCCGACACCCTGGCCCGCGTCGTGCGGGTCAGGGAGCGGGCGTCCGTGCTCAGACGCACGGCCGACGACACCGACCCGGTCGAGCGGGTGATCGTGGCCAACGCCGACCAGCTGGCGATCGTCTGCGCCCTGGCCGACCCCGCGCCGCAGCCGCGCTTCGTGGACCGCTGTCTGGTCGCCGCCTACGACGCCGGGCTCGCACCCCTGCTGTGCCTGACCAAGGCCGACCTGGCCGACCCGGACGAGCTGGTGCGGGTGTACGCGCCCCTGGGCGTGCCCTACGAGGTGCTCGACCCCGAGAGCGGCCTGGACGGCCTGCGCGCCCGTCTGGCCGACCGCACCACCGTGCTCGTGGGCTCCTCCGGGGTGGGCAAGTCCACCCTGGTCAACCGGCTCGTCCCCGGCACCGACCGGGCCGTGGGCCACGTCAACGCCGTCACCGGACGGGGCCGCCACACCTCCACGTCCGCCGCCGCGCTGCCCTTCGAGGGCGGCTGGCTGATCGACACCCCGGGCGTGCGCAGCTTCGGCCTGGCCCACATCGACCCCGAGGACATCGTCGAGGGCTTCGCCGACCTGGCCGAGGCCGCCGAGGACTGCCCCGCGGGGTGCTCCCACCAGCCAGACGCCCCCGGCTGCGCGATCCAGGCCGCGCTGGAGCGGGGGGAACTCGACCCGGACCGCGTGGCCTCCCTGCGCCGTCTGCTCACCAGCCGCGAGGGAGACGCGGCCGGCACTGACGAGAACGAGTCCTGACCGGCACCACCCCCTGTTCCCGGAGGAACCCCATGAAGGACGACGACAGGCGTACGAGCGCGGTGGGCGTCACGGGGGCCGCCAGCGCCCTCCTCGTGACAGCGGCGGTGCTCCTGGACATATGGATGGGGAACGGCGGGCCGGACCTGACGGTACTCGCCTACGTGCTCCTCGGGCTCGCCGTCGTCGCGCTCGCCTGGCAGGCGGTCCTCCTCGTACGGCCCCTCCGGCGTCGAGGCGCCCCGGGGAAGCACTCCGTCGAACGGTGACGGGCGGCCCCGGGCGTCAGCGCCGACGGGCGTCCACCGACTCCCCGGTGTCGATGACGTGCGCGCGGCCCCAGGCCCCGAGCGGGGCCAGGGCCTCGTTCAGGGACTCCCCCAGCGGGGTGAGCGAGTACTCGACCCGGGGCGGCACCTCGCCGAAGTCCTCCCGGTGCACGACCCCGTCCTGCTCCAGCTCGCGCAGGTGGGAGGCCAGGACCTTCTCGGTGACGCCGTCGAGCGTCCGGCGCAGCTCACCGAAGCGGCGCGGCTCCTCCTCCAACGCCCACAGGATCAGCACCTTCCACCTGCCGCCGATGACGTCCATCGCCGCGTCGATGCCGCAGTGGTACGCGCCGGGCCTCCGTACGCCGACCATCGCCCCTCCCTCCCACCAGCACGCTTACCCCGGAGTGCGCACGCACTCCGAAGTGCGTACTTGTCGGGGCTCCGACGGGCGACGAGCCTAGTGCACATGAACGCACACGACACCGACAAGCCCCGCGTCGCCCTGCTCGGGCTCGGGGACATGGGCACCGCACTCGCCCGGGCCTGGCTCGCCGCCGGGTACCCGCTGACCGTCTGGAACCGGACCCCGTCCCGAGCCGAGCCGCTGGCCCGGGAGGGCGCCGACGTCGCCGCGACGGCGGCCGGGGCGGTGGCCTCCGCCCGCCTGGTGGTGGCCTGCCTGCTCGACGACGACTCCGTGGGCGCGGTGCTGGCCGACGCCGACCTGGCGGACCGGGACCTGTTCAACCTCACCACCGGGACGCCGGACCAGGCGCGGGCCCGCGCGGAGTGGGCGCGCGGGCGCGGCGCCCGCTTCGTCAGCGGCGGCGTCATGGCCGTTCCGCCGATGATCGGCGCCCCCGGCTCGGGCGGGTACGTGTTCTACAGCGGTTCCGAGGAGGCCTTCGCCGAGCACGAGACGGCCCTGTCCGCCCTGGCCGGGACCGTGTTCGTCGGCGAGGACGCCGGGCTGGCCGACCTGTACGACGTGGCCCTGCTCAGCGCGATGAGCGGCATGTTCGCCGGGGTCGCGCACGCCTTCGCCCTGGTCCGCGACGAGGACGTGCCGCTGAAGGGGTTCGCGTCCCTGCTGGCGGACTGGCTGGGTGCGATGACCCTCGGCGTCCACACCACCGCGGAGCAGTTGGAGAGCGGCGACTACACCACGGGCGTCGTGTCCAACCTCGCCATGCGGGTGAGGGGCAACCGGACCCTGCTGCGCACCGCCGAGGAACGGGGGGTGAGCACCGAACTCCTCGCACCGTACGCGGAGCTGATGGAGCGCCGCCTCGCCGGGGGCCACGGCGACGAGGACGATACGGGGGTGGTGGACCTGCTCGCCGCGTCCCGCCGCTGAACGCGGGCGGGCCGCGCTCACCGGGCAGCCGCACCGGCTTCCGCCGACTGCGGCCGCCCGGTCAGGGCCCCGGGGCGGCGCCGGCCGGAAGGGTCCGTCGTGCCGGTGCTCCGCGGCGTGACCCCGTACCCGTAGCGGGGTTCGGGCGCCGGCACCGGCTACGGGCACAGGACCATCACAGCTCGAAGTCCCCGGAACCGCACCGGCGACGCCTTCTGGGGTCAGACCTCCACGGTCCCGCCGCAGCGCCAGTACCGGGTGCGGTCGCGCTCCATGAACCCCTCGTCGACCAGGCCGCGGCGCAGCACCGCCACGTTGGCGCTGAACCCGCTCAGGACCGCGTTGACCTCGGCCTCGCTGTAGCGCACCCCCGGTTCGAAGGCCCGGGCCACCTGGTCGAGCAGGACCAGCCGGGCGGCGCGTCGGACCGGGATCGCGGTGATCCGCCCGTCGGCCATGCAGGCGCGCAGCACCTCCCGGCGCTCGCTCTCCGTCAGCGGACCCTCCACCACGCCGCCACCTCCCTCAGCGGCCGACCATCAGCATCCCGTGCACGACCGTCTCGACCCTGCGCGCGGCCTCGTCGGGGTCGATGGGCTGCAGTGAGTAGGACACCGTCAGGCGCAGGGCGACGTCGGCCGCGACCTCGGCGGCGGAGTCGGCCAGCTCCGGGTAGCGCTCCCCCAGCAGGGCGGTGATGCGCTCGCCCAGGACGCCCAGCAGGGGCTCGGAGCGCGTGGTGAGCACCGGCAGGAGCCCGTGGTCCCCGGTCACCACCGCGCGCAGCAGCGGGTTGTCGCGTGCGGACAGCAGCACCAGGCGCGTGGCCCGGCTCACCGCGTGCGGCGGGTTCTCGCCCTCCTCCTCCAGGAGGCGCACCACCCGGTCCAGCAGCGCGTTGACCTCGCGTACCACGACGGCCTGGAGCAGGCCCTCCTTGCTGCCGAACACGTTGTACAGGGTCTGGCGCGACACCCGGGCGACCGCCGCGATGTCCGCCATACGCCGTTCGGACCAGCCGCCCGAGACGACCTCGGCGTAGGCGGCGTCCAGCAACCGCTCCCGCGCCGAGGTGCCCTCGGCGCGTCCCTGTCGGTTCGCGGTGTCCATGCTCCCCATCCTCGCATCCGCCGCCGCGGACGACATCCCCGACGCCCCACCGGGCCGCCGCTCCCGCGGCCCCGGGCGATCGGGACCTAACACTCTGGTCACGCGTGTGCGTCCCTTTGGCCATGTTCGTGCCCGTGAGGGTAGCGTTACCGGTCATGGTGTCCTTTGACGATGACCTCCGGCTGGCCCACGTGCTCGCCGACGCTGCCGACGACATCGCGCTCAAG
>NZ_QPFC01000518.1:0-1537 GCF_003427465.1 Nocardiopsis sp. TNDT3
GTCGGCTCCCGCCCCCGTCCACGGGGTGGGAGCCGACGGCCGGGCCGGGCACCGGTGCGGCCACCGGTCCCGGTCGGCGGGGTCAGTCGAACAGGGCACCCCCGAACTCCTCCTCGGCGACGGCGTGCGCCCGGGTCTCACCCACGCGCTGCGGGGCGCGGCGGGGCACCCGGTGCGGGGTCCGCCGGGGGCGCTGGGCGGGCACCCGTGCGGACGGCTGGCCGCTGGTCACCGTGTCCACCTGCACGGAGCCGAAGCCCTGGGCGGTGTACTTGCCCGCTCCGGTCAGCTCCAGCAGTTCCAGGAGGGTGGCGAAGGCGTCGGCGTGGCGGCGCTCGCCCCCGGCCAGGTCCAGCCGCAGCCCGCCGTGCCAGCCGAGCACGGTGCGGTTGTCGGCGTGCTGGTGCTCGGCCAGCCGCACCTCCTCGCCGGGCAGGGGCTCGCGGCGCACCCGGGCCAGCCCGCCGAACACCAGCTCCAGCCAGGGTTCGGCCAGGGTGGACGGCGCGAACCGGGCCACCGCGCCCACGGCCCCGCTGCCGCCGACGATCCCGCCGCCCGAACGGTGCACGGCGCCGAAGAGGCGCCGCGGGGTGGGCCAGATGTGCGGAATGCGCTCACCGGCGGCGTCGCGGGTGGTCATGACGATGGGGGTCCGGCTGCGCACCGCGGCCGAGCGCACCGCGGACGGGCCGCGCGGCTCGGTGAGCATCTGGGTGTAGGTGCGGTCGAAGGTGCGGGTGACCGAGAGGGGCACCAGCAGGTGGTCGCCGATCCGCTGGGGGTCGCCGACCAGCTCCTCCGGCGCGAGCGGGGGCGGGGTGTCGTCGTCCAGCCAGGTGAGCGTCCAGTGGTGCAGGCGGTCGCCCAGGGGCGAGGGCCACCCGTTCATGGCCCACCGCTTGGCGGCCGCGTGCTCCTCCGGGGACTGGGGCCACCAGCGGTTGAGCAGTCCGTGGCAGTCCTCGGGCCGGATCGGCCGCGCCGTGTCCGCCAGATCTCGCAGGATCACGGTCCACCGCATCGGCACGGGCACCACCCCTTCACTCGGTCGCGGCGGCGGACGCACACCGCCGAGGACTCCTCTCGGACAGTGCCGGGCCCTGTCCAGGGCCTCGCGTTCCCACGGGCACCGCCCTGCGTACCGGGACCGGGGCCGCCCGTGGACAACCGCTTCCGACCACCGGACGCGTACACGGTCACCGCGAACGGCGGCACGGCCCTGCGAGCGGGCGCCGGGTGCGCCGGGCCTTCGGACGCGCACGGCCGCGGGTCCCCGGTTCAGCCCTCGGCCATCTCCAGCAGGCGCAGCACGGTGCGCCAGTTGCGGCCCGTCACCGTCCCGTCGACGTGTCGGGCCACGAGGTCGGGGAGCCTGGCGTGTCTGAGCCCCAGCTCGTGGTGGGTGTAGACCTGGTCGCCCACCACCGCCATGCGCTCGCGCGGGTGGGCGGACGGGTCGAGCGCGGCCAGACCGGCGGCGTCCACGGCGCCGGAGCAGAACAGGACGAGGAACTTGGCGGGGTCGGGGACGGGG
>NZ_QPFC01000519.1:0-1386 GCF_003427465.1 Nocardiopsis sp. TNDT3
CTCGGCGCCGAGCGCCTTGCCCAGCTGCACCGCGACGTTGCCGACGCCTCCGGTGGCACCGCGGACCAGGAGCCGTTCACCGGGCGCGAGGCGGGCCTTGTCCGTCAGCGCGGTCAGGGCGGTGGTGCCCGCCCCCGGAAGGGCGGCGGCCTCCAGGAGGCCGAGGTTCCCGGGCGCGCTGGCGAGCCGCCGCTCGGGGACGACGACGTGGTCGGCGACGGCCCCGAAGACGAAGTGCGGCATGAGCCCCCACACCGCGTCCCCCGCCCGCCAGGCGCGCACTCCGGCGCCCACCGACGCGACGCGGCCCGTGAAGTCGACGCCCACGCCCCGGGGGAACCGGGCGCGGGTGATCCCGCGCATCCTGCCCGAGCGGAAGGCGAGCTCTGCCGCGTCCACGCTCGCGGCGTGCACCTCGACGAGCACCTCGCCCTCTCCCGGGCTCGGCGTGGGCACCTCGTCGACGCGCAACACCTCGGGCGGGCCGAATCGGTCGTACCGCACAGCGCGCATGGTCGTTCTCCCCGGTCTCTCGACAAGGAAGTGGGGTGGCACCCCACTTCGTTCCGCTAAGATAACCGGAGAACCACCCCACTTAGCAAGCGCAGGAGGTCACGGTGGTCGAGAGCACAGCGCGAAGGCCCTTGCGCGCGGACGCCCGGCGCAACTACGAACGCATCGTCGCCGTGGCCGAGGAGGTGTTCGCGGCGCACGGGGTCGACGCCTCACTGGAGGAGATCGCCCGCCGGGCCGGAGTGGGCTCGGCGACCCTGCACCGGCACTTCCCCTCCCGCCGCCGCCTGCTGGAGGTGGTCTTCCACGACCGCGTCGAAGCGCTCTGCGCGGGGGCGCGGGAGCATGCCCGCACCAGCGGGCCCGGCCCCGCCCTCTTCGCCTGGCTGCGGGACCTCCACGCCTACGCCGAGGCCAGCCGCGGACTGGCCGCCTCGCTGCTGCGGGACGGCCGCGACGCCGACCTGCTGGAACGCGACGACGGCTGCGCGGCGATGATCACCGCCGCGGCCGGTGAACTCCTGGAGCGCGCCCGTCGGGCGCGGGCGGTGCGCCCCGGTGTGCGCGCCGAGGACCTGGTCGCGCTCGTCAGCGCCATCTCGCTCGCCACGGAGGACCACCCAGACGGCGCGCGGGCGGGCCGTCTGCTGGACATCGCGATCGCGGGGGTACGCCCGCAGGGGCCGGCGGCCGCGACCGGCGGGACCTCCTGAGGCCGGGGCCGGAAGTGGTCGCGGCCTGACGCGGGGACGTCACGCGGCACGTTCGGAGGCGGTGTCCCCCGCCGGGCGCGCGGGCCCGGCGGGACAGCGGTCGGCGGCCGACCGGGCACGGGCCCGAACAGAAACGGCGCGGCGGCACGGGGGAGTGGGT
>NZ_QPFC01000520.1:0-2625 GCF_003427465.1 Nocardiopsis sp. TNDT3
GCCCCCGCGCCTGTCCCTGCGCGCCGCCCGCTTCTCCTCGCGGCGGGTCCGCCGCTCCGCCTTGCGCCGCTCGCGCTCGGTCCGCCTGCGGTCCTTGTCGCTGGCGTGCTGCTCGCGTTTGGCCTCCTTGGCCTCCGCCTCCAGCTCGGCCTTGACCGACTGCGCGTAGCGGTCCACGTACTCCTGACCGGACAGCTCCATCAACGCGTACATGATCTCGTCGGTGACGGCCCGCAGCACGCGCGGGTCCTTCTCCATGCCGTGGTAGCGGGAGAAGTCCAGCGGCTTGCCGAACTTGACCTTGGGGCGCACGCCCAGCTTGGGCACCGTGCGGCCGGGGGGCATGATCTTCTCCAGGTTGATCATCGCCATCGGCACCACCGGGGCCTTGGCCTCCAGCGCCAGCCGCGCCACACCCGTCCGGCCGCGGTAGAGCTTGCCGTCGGGGGAGCGGGTGCCCTCGGGGTAGATGCCCAGGAGGTCGCCGCGCTTGAGCACTCTCAGGCCCGTGCGCAGCGCCGCCTCGCTGGCCTTGCCGCCCGAGCGGTCGATGGGGATCTGCCCCACGCCGGTGAAGAACGCCCGGCTCAGCAGCCCCTTGACGCCCGTGCCGGTGAAGTACTCGGCCTTGGCCAGGAAGGTGATCTTGCGCGGCAGCGGCAGCGGACCGAAGAAGTGGTCGGAGAAGGACAGGTGGTTGCTGACCATGATCGCCGGACCGCGGCGCGGCACGTTCTCCACACCCTCGGCGCGCGGCTGCCACAGTACGGCCAGGACCGGCCCCAGGATCGCCTTGACCACCCAGTAGAACATCGCTCAGATCACCCCTGCACACGCGGGGAGCACTGGGCAGGGTCTGCCACGATTCACCGTCCCGCTCTGCCGACATTGTCAGGAGGGCTCGCGCCCGGAGAGTGGGGGAGGAGCCGCCGCCTGACGTGCGCCATCCTCCCACCGTGTGAGCGCGAGTGCCAAAGCGCCCCCGAACGGGCCGTCGGCCCGACGCAGAAGAGGATACTCAGTCGGCCCGCGTGGCGGGTGCCTGCCTCCGGTCGCCGGGGACGGGAACGTTAGTGTGCACTCATGGCGAACGGACCGCCGAACGGTTAGCCTCACGGCAGGAGCCAGGGTTTCCCGTGCCTCCGCTCCGGTCGCCGCAGACCCCCGTCCCCCGCGCACCGCACGATTCCTGGAGCCGCTCCGTGAGACCGACCGACGCCCCTCCCCTGATCCCGGGCGCTGAGCCGTTCAGTCACCGCGGGTCGGACACGGGCGTCCTGCTCTGCCACGGTTTCACCGGCTCCCCGTACTCGATGCGACCCTGGGCCGAGCACCTGGCCGCCGCCGGACTCAGCGTCGAGGCGCCCCTGCTGCCCGGGCACGGCACGGTCTGGCACGACATGAACCTCACCACCAGCGACGACTGGCTCGCCGAGGTCGAACGGGCCCTGTTGGACCTGGCCTCGCGCTGCGGGGAGGTGTTCGTCATGGGGCTGTCCATGGGCGGCGCCCTCAGCCTGCGCCTGGCCCAGAGGCACCCGGGCCTCGTGCGCGGGGTCGTGCTCGTCAACCCCTCCCTGGCGGTGGAGGACCGACGCCTGCCCGTCATCGCCCCCGTCCGCCGCCTGGTCTCGCGGATCATGCCCTCCACGCCCGGTCTGGGCTGCGACGTCTCCAAGGACGACACCACCGAGGGCGGGTACGACCGCGTCCCCACCGCGGCCGCGGCGACACTCCCGAAGCTGTGGCGCGAGGTTCAGGAGGGCATGTCCGGTTTGCGAGCGCCGATCCTGGCCTACCGAAGCACCCAGGACCACGTCGTCGGACCGCGCAGTCTGCGTATCCTCGCTAGGAGAGCGGTCAACACCGGGCTGACGATCCACCTGCTCCACGACAGCTACCACGTGGCGACCCTCGACCATGACGCCGCCGTCGTCTTCGACGGGAGCCTCGCCTTCGTGCGAGAGCACAGTAGAAGCGGGGAAGGAGCCGACCGATGACGCAACGTCGGGGAAACGGCCTGCTCGCCGACGCCTACGTTCCGCTGATCCTGCTCGCGCCCTCGCACGCCGACCTCATGCTGGAGGCGCTCCGGCGCAGCGGCATCGCCGCCTACGCCGTGCCCCTGGACGAGGACGTCCTGGAGCCCGAGGGCAGTCAGGCCGACGACCCGCCCACCGACCACCTGTACGTGGACGCCGAGGAGCGGGCCGCGGCCGAGAGGGTCCTGGGCGCCGAGCTGCCCGACCTGGACGGGCGGCCCGGGACGGCCCCCGACCTGCTGGCGTCACGCGGCGAACCCCGCTCCGACGCCGACGCCGAGGAGGGCGGGGAGGCCGCCGCGCACGAGTCCCCCGACGCGACGGTCGGCGGCGACCTGCTGGACGGCCCGCCCGCCAACGTCGACCCCGACGCCGCGCCCGCCCGGCCCGCGGACGAGGACGAGGTCTGGAACGACCTGGTCGCCCGCTTCTACGACGACGCAGACACCCGGGGGCAGCGCCGCCGCGCCGCCTGGCCCGACGCCGAGAACCTCAGCGCCCCGGGAGGGGACGCCTCCTCCGGCGGCGACCTCCTGGCCGGAGGGACCGCCGGCGCCGGGGACGGGGAGGAGCGCGAGACGGC
>NZ_QPFC01000521.1:0-2953 GCF_003427465.1 Nocardiopsis sp. TNDT3
CGTCAGTCTGCGCTGGGTCACCCTCTCCGACTTCACCGGCACCACCTGGCTGCCCGAGGGCGGCTACCGGGCGGCGGGGCAGGAGCTTCCCGAGCCCGTGCCGCCCCTGCCCCACGCCACCGGGGTCAGCGCCGAGATCACCGTCGGGGAGGACCTTCCGGGCAGCTGGGCCCCGGTCGTCGGCGCCCCCCGGCGGATCGGCCTGCCCTCCCCGGGCTACAGCGCGTTCTCGGGAACCGTGGTGAGCATGGACGGCGCCGTCGCGGGCACCCGGTACCAGGTCACCGGCGACGTCGCCGACTGGCGGCCGGACGAGCTGGCCGGGGCCTCCACGCCCGCGGACGAGATCTTCGACCGCTACCGCGAACTGCCCGCCGGGGCGCCGTCCGTGCTCAACGACGTCGTCGCCGCGGTCGCCAGCGAGGGCTCCCCGTACCAGCGCGCCCGCGCCCTGGCGGAGTACCTGAGGCGGTCGCACCGGTTCGACCCCGAGACCCCCGGCGGCCACGGCTACGCCAACGTCGCCGCGGTCCTCGCCCCGCCCGGGGAGGAGGGGGGCGGAGGCACCTCCGAGCAGTTCGCGAGCGCCTTCGCCATGCTGGCCCGCGCGGCCGGACTGCCCAGCCGCGTCGCCGTCGGCTTCGGGGCGGGCACGGAGGAGGCCGGCGGTACCCGCACCGTCCACACGGGCGACGCCGTGGCCTGGGGAGAGGTGTACTTCGACGGCGTCGGATGGGTGCCGTTCGCCGTCACCCCCGGCGAGGAGGGCGGGGACGACGCGAGCGAGGCGGCGCGGAGCGAGCGGACCCCGGAGGAAGCCGAGTCCGCGCAGGACCAGGCCCCGCCCCAGGACGACGCCCACGACGTCGCCGGGCCCCGGCGCGAGCCGGAGCGTTTCCCGGTGTGGGCGGTGCCCGCGATCGCGGGCGGTCTGCTCGCCGCCGTGCTCGCCGTCCCCGCGCTGCGCCTGGCCCGCAGCGGGCGGCGGCTGCGCGCGGGCACGCCCGAGCGCCGCGTCCTGGGCGCGTGGCACGAGCTGCGCGACGGCCTGCGCCTGTGCGCGTCGGAGCCGCCGCCGGGGCACACGGTCAGCGACACCGTCGCGCTCGCCCGCGGCCTGCTGCCCGAGACCGCCCAGGCCTGGGCCCACGTGGACCTGGGCAGACTGGGCCGCACGGTCAACGGGATCGGGTTCGCCGCGGGGCCGGGCGTCACCGGGGAGCAGGCGGCCTCCATCACCGAGGGCGTGCGCCGCCAGCTGCGCGCGCTGCGCCTCAGCAGGTCCCGTACCAGGAGGCTCACCTGGTGGTTCGACCCCCGTCCGCTGCTGTGGCGGGAGCGGTGATCCGCCGGGGCGCGGCAGTGAGAGGAGAGGGCACCGGTGAGTGACGTAGGAAACGGCAGCCTGGTCGCGGGCTTCCACTCCCTGGAGGTTCTGCACCGCGGCGCGGACTCGACCGTCTACCGGGCGCTGCGGGACGCGGACGGCGGCCCCGCCGTCGTGAAGGTGATGCGCGGCGCGGACGGTGGGGCCGAGGTCGAACGGCTGTGTGAGATCGCCGGATCCCCGGGCGTGGTGCCGGTGCTCGGCCACGGGCGCACCTCCTCGGGGCGGCCCTTCGTCGCCATGGACCACTGCGCGGGCGGGGACTACGCGGCCCGCCTGCGCCTCCGTCATCCGCTGCCGGTGGAGGAGGTGGTGGGGGCGGGCCTGGCCGTGGCCGGGGCTCTGGAGGCGGTCCACGGCCGGGGCCTGCTGCACCACGGGGTGGAACCGGCGAACCTGCTGCTGACGGGGGAGGAGGTCGTGCTCGCCGACGCGGGCGCGGTCCTGCCCACGGGTGCCGTCCCGCCTCCCGTCGGACTGGACCCGGACGCCCTGGCGTACGCCCCGCCGGAGGCGCTGCGGGGCGAGCGGCCCTCGGAGGCCTCCGACGTCTACCGGCTGGCCGCCACGCTGTGGACGCTGTTGTCCGGCCACCCGCCGTTCGGCGGCGGTCAGCGGGGGACCGTCGACCCCTTCGACCACCGGGAGCGCGTGCTCGGTGCGCGACCTCCGGGGCCGCCGCGCGCCGACCTGCCCGCGGCGCTGCGGGACGCCCTCGACCGGGCGCTGGCCAAGGACCCGGCCGAGCGCTTCCCGAGCGCGGCCGAGTTCGCCGAGGCGCTGACCGCTCCGGCGGCAGGCGCACCCGGCGAAGCGGGGGAGGAGGACGCCCTCGCGGAGTCCGGGGCGCTCCCCCCGGAGGAGGGGGCCGCACCGCTGCCCGGACACGCGGCGGCCGGTGGGGAGGCCGGTGAGGAGGCCTCCGAGCACGCGGACCCGTGGTGGGGGAGTGGTCCGGGGACGGGGGAGACCCCGGCGGATGACGGTACCTCGGACGCGTGGTGGGGGCAGGCCCCGACGTGGGGAGAGGACTCGGCGGACGACGGCTCCTCGGACGCGTGGTGGGGGCAGGCCCCGGAGCCGGGGGAGACCCCGGTGGGCCAAGGCGTCGTTGATGGGTGGTCGGAGCGGTACCCGGCGTCGGATGAGGACCGGGCGGACGGCGGCACCGCTGACACGTCGCGGCGACAGGCCCCGGAGCCGCTGGATGACGACACCGCGGACGCGTGGTGGGAGGAGGACCCGGCTGACCGGGGCGCCGCGGCCGAGGCGGACCGGGCAACACCCGCGCGCCGGGACGGCGGGGAACCGGAGCAGTCCGAGGAGGAGTCTGCCGCCCCGCAGTCGTCGGACGGCCCGCGCGAACCGGGGCTCGCACAGTGGATCCAGGCGGCGGGCGACGAACCGGAACCCCCCGGGGGCGAGCGGCCCGGTACCTCCGACACGCACGCCGGAACGTCCGTCGGCCCGCCCGTGGCGGAACGGCCCGAGGACCCCTGGGCCGGGCTGGACGCCTGGTCCGGTCCTCCACCGCGCCAGGTGGCCGCCCCCTCGGCTCCCCCCGTT
>NZ_QPFC01000522.1:0-6910 GCF_003427465.1 Nocardiopsis sp. TNDT3
CGCCCGGGGCCTCAGGTGCTGGGCAACCCCCGCAGCAGGTCCCGCACCAGGTCGGGGCGTTCGCGCAGCGCGAGGTGCCCCGCGCCCCGGACGGTGTGGACGGCGGCGTCCAGGAAGAGCAGGGCCGGGCTGTACAGCAGGTCCGGGGAGAAGAAGGGGTCGTGCGACCCGGTGGCGACGGTGACCGGGGTCCGCCGCCAGTGGTGGAGGGCCTCCGCGCGCAGCGGCCGGGGCGGCAGCACGTTGACCGCGCGGCAGGACCGGCCGACCAGGGTCGTCCACTCCAGCAGGGTGCTGTTCCGGGGTTCGGCCGAGCCGGGGCCGCACATGGCGCGCAGCAGCGCGGAGCTGGACCGGGCGTCGGGGTGGAACCTCCAGCGCACCAGGGCGGCGGCCAGGCCGGTGCCGCCGGTCGCCGGTGTCAGGCCACCGGGGTTGACCAGGCAGAGTCCGGCCACCAGGGGCCCGGGGGTGGCCGAGAGCGCGATGGCCGCGCCGATGCCGTGGCCCAGGACCAGGACCGGGCGGTCGGTGACCTGCGGCAGCACCTCGTCCAGCCAGCCGCCGTAGTACGCCGGACGCTCGACCAGGGGCCGGTCGCCGTCGCTGAGCCCGGGCTGTCCGGGCGGATCGGCGACCAGGACGGGGCGGTCCTCGGACAGGACGCGGACGGCGTCCAGGAGCGTGGCCGCGCTCAGGACCGACCCGGGGAGCACGAGGACCGGGGTGCCGGGGCCTCCGGGGGCGGTGAAGACGCGGGTGACGCCCAGGGAACAGGGGACGGTCGCGAGCGGGGTGAGCGGGGACTGGGCGTTGAGCCTGTCCCAGCACCAGTCGTGGACGGCCTGTCTGGTGGTCCGGGAACGGTAGACGCGCTGTGCGGGAGAGGGGGCGGGGTGGTTCACGTTGCCTGGTTCCGTGGAGACGCCGGGGCCGGTGGACCCGACTGCCGACACACCTAACGTCCCATCGTACGCCTCCGGGGGGTGTTCGAACAGGGGGGAGCGCGCGGGGTCCGCGCGCGTACGCCCGCCCCCGCTGCCCCTCCGGTCGTCCGGACGCCGACCGGGGGCGCGGGCCCGCGCCGGGTACGCGACCCGGTGCGGGCCCGGGCGGACCGGTGGTCCGGGTCAGGAGCGCCGGAGCCAGTCCTCGTACCGCGTGGTCGCGGTGGGCACGGAGCCGTCACCGCTGACGACGCCGTCCGGGATACCCGCGAACATCCCGGCGCCCTCGTCCGTGGTGACGGAGCGCCCGTCCGGGCGTGCGGCCAGGGTGATCTCCCCGAGCCTGTCGAGCCGCAGCACCTCGGGCCCGGCGATCTCGCGCCGTCCGTTCAGCGGTTCCCCCTGCGTCGTGTCCGCGACCGCGGCCGCGACGTCGGCGGAGGCGATGGGCCGCATCAGGGTGGAGGGCAGGCGCACGGTGCCGCCGTCCGTGGTCAACGCCATGATCGAGTCCACGAACTCGAAGAACTGGGTGGCGCGCACGATGCTGTACGGCACCCCGCTCCGCGCCAGGAGTTCCTCCTGGGCGACCTTGGCCCGGTAGTAGCCCAGCCCGGGAACCCGGTCGACGCCGACGATGGACAGGATGACGTGGTGGCCCACCCCCGCCTCCCGTCCCGCCGCGGTCAGGTTCTTCGTCGACCGGGTGAAGAAGTCCAGCGCGGCCCCGTCCTCGAAGGAGGGGGAGTTGGTCACGTCCACGACCGCGTCCGCGCCCGTCAGGGCCTGCCCGAGCCCCTCGCCGGTGAGCACGTCGACGCCCGTCGACTGGGAGACGGCGACCGCCTCGTGGCCCCGTTCCCCGAGCAGGGAGACCACCTGCGAGCCGATGAGGCCCGTACCGCCGACGACCACGATCTTCATCGTTACCTCCTACGCCTGACAACCTGTGGCGTCCGGGGCGCGTGGGGCCCCGGTACGCCGACCGAGCGGCCGTCGCGGGCGGCTGGCGGGTCCCTCCGCCGCGCCTGCCGCGAACGGCGCGTGAGCGCCGCGGTCCGGACAACCGGTGCGGCCCTCACCCACTCGGACAGGGCAGCGGCCGCGTGTGTGACACGGGCGGGCGGCCCGGGGGAGAGGGCCTCACCGAGGGACGCTGAAAACCGGCTGCCGGCCGTGGCCGCGTGGTGGGCAAAGGTCAGCAGGGGCGCGTGTGCCTGCCGGGGCGTGTGTGCGCGCCGGAACACCTGGCACCAATGCCATGGCGCCGTTGGCGCCGCTCAGCAGGCCGGTTCCCCGGCGTCCGACAGGCCCCCGGCTCCCGGCGGGCTCCCGGGGGCGCCGATGACGCCCCGCGAGGAGCGCTGGAAGGAGGCGATCTTGCCTGGGTTCATCACCCACAGGAGCTGGTTGATGCCCTGCGCCGAGGCGTCGACGGACAGCAGCGCGAAGGGCGTCCCGCCCCGGGACACCACGAGGCCGGGTCTGGTGTTCATCTCCGCGATCTCCGTGCGCGAGCCCGGCCAGAAGCGCGGGGCGAAGGCCTGGAGGAGTCTGGCCACGCGGTCCCTGCCGGTGACGGGAACGCGGGCGCTGTTGCGCACCCGGCCCCCGCCGTCGGACCGGCTGACCACGTCCTCGGCGAGGATCTCCTCCAGGGCGGCCAGGTCGCCCGCCTGGGCGGCGGTGAGGAAGGCCTCCACCAGTCTCCGGTGCTCCCGAGGGTTCACCGGCTCCCTCCGGCCCTCGGACAGGTGCCCGCGCGCGCGGCTGACCAGCTTGCGGGCGTTGGCCTCGCCGGTCCGCACCACGGCGGCGATCCGGTCGTAGGGGTAGTCGAAGGCCTCGCGCAGGACGTAGGCGGCGCGCTCGGTGGGGGTGAGTTTCTCCATGAGCAGGAGGAGGGCGAGTTCGACCGCCGCGCCGCGCTCCGCGCCGACCCCGGGGTCGGCGCCGGTGTCCACGGGCTCGGGCAGCCACGGTCCCACGTAGGCCTCACGGCGGGCCCGGGCCGATTTCAGGACGTTGATGGCCAGGCGCGTGGTGATCGTGGCCAGGAACGCGGCGGGGTCCTCCACGACGCCGCGGTCCGTCCTCTGCCACCGCAGCCAGACCTCCTGGACCAGGTCCTCGGCCTCGGCCCAGCTGCCGAGCATCCGGTAGGCGATACCGAACAGGCGCGGGCGCACACCGGTGAAGGCCTGTGCGGCCTCCTCCAGGGGGCTGGGCTCCCGTGGGACGGCTGACTGCATGGGCGCGACCACCTTCACCGGTTCTGACCTGCTGCCCGGGCACGGGACACGCGCCCCTCGCCAACCTACCGGGGCACCGGCGGAGTGCCCGGCAGGCACGGTGATTCCGCACACCCCGGAGCAACCGGAGAACCCACGCGTTCCATGTGCATCTGGCGTCTCGTGCGTGTCTGTTTCGCGCGGTCAGGAGGCCCCGCGTGCATCTGGCGCCTCGTGCGTGTCTGCCTCGCGCGGCCGGGACATCCCACGTGCATCTAGTGCCTCACGCTTCCCGGCAGGCCCCGGGGCGGATCAGATCTGCTTGGCCGCCGTGACCGCCGACGCCACGAGCACCACCGCCGCGAACCACAGCGCCCCGGGCGCGCCCACCGCGCCCGCGACCCCCGCGCCCACGGCAGGGATCCCGACCTGCCCGAGCCGGTTGCCCCAGATCCGCAGCGCCAGGGCGGCCCCGCGCGAGCCCTCCGGGGCTGCCGTGGCCACCGCCGACATCGTCAGCGGCTGGCCCAGACCCAGCAGGAACCCCCCGACGGCCAGCACCGCCCCCAGCACGAACACGTTGCTGACCGGCAGGGCCACCGCCGCCATCGACAGGCCCGCGGCCCCGGCGCTGACCGCGATCAGCGTCTCGCGCGACCAGCGCCGCACCAGCCGGGACAGCACCAGGCGGGACAGCAGCGAGAACCCCGCGCGCAGGCTCAGCAGGACGCCGACCGTCATCGGCGGGATGCCGCGGTTCTCGGCGACCAGCGGAAGGTAGGCGGTGAGGATGTCCACGGCCGAGAGCAGCGCGAGGCTGGCGAACAGCCCCGAGGGCAGGCCCGGCCTGCGCAGCAGTTCCCGCGCGGGGGTCCTCTCCGACCCCTTCTCGCGCGAGGGCGCGGGCATGCGCACCCGGACGAAGGCCAGGATCGGCACCAGCCCCAGTCCGCCGGTCACCGCGGCGACGAGCAGGGCGGAGGAGGTCGCCGACAGCAGCGCGTCCCCCGAGGCGTCGGCCAGCATCGCACCCGACAGCAGGGGGCCCACGAGCTGGCCCAGGGAGGCCGCCGCGGTGAACCACCCGAAGTCGCGGTCCAGGTTCCCCGGTGCGGCCAGGCGCGCGATGAGCCCCTGACCCGCGACCATGCACAGCAGGTGGCCCATGCCCAGCACCGTGCTGGCCGCGGCGATCGCGAACAGGTCCGTGCCGTACGCCAGCAGCAGCGAGCCCGCGCCGAGCACCGCCGCGCCCAGGCCGACGATCCACGCCATGCGCCGGGACCGGTCGGTCGCCCGCCCCAGCGGGACCGCCACCAGCAGGGGCAGCAGCGCGTAGGCGGCGGTGACCAGGCCCACCGCCACGGCGTCACCGCCCAGGGCGATCGTCCGGTACGAGACCAGGGGACGGGCGAGGTTGAGCGCGGTGTGGGTGAACATGACGCTCAGTAACAGCGGCCAGAGCCACGACGCCCCCCTGACGCGGCCTCTTCCCAACGTTCTCTCCCCCTCGTCCGTGTACTCCCCGTCCGGCGCAACGGCGCCCCGGGGGCTGGGGGTTCCCCGGGGACATCCGATGACGTGACCATCTGGTTCTACACGGTGTCCACCCGGCGCTCGGCAGCCGGGGTCGCGGACCGGCGCCGGTCCCGCACCCGCTTGACCGCGAAGACCGCCACCACCGCCACGAGGATGGTGTAGATGCCGACCGCGATGCCGCTGTCGAACAGGATCGACACGTCGCCCTGGCTCGCGGCCATCGCCCGGCGCAGCTCGCTCTCGGCCAGCGGCCCCAGGATGACGCCGATGAGGACCGGCGCCACGGGGATGTCGTACCTGCGCATCAGGAGCCCGAGGACGCCCACCGCGAACAGCAGGACGACGTCGAACACCGAGCCCTTGACCGAGTACACGCCCACCGTGGCGAAGACCATCAGCCCCGCGAACAGGTGGCGCTGGGGCAGGCGCAGGAGCCGCGCCCACAGCGGCGCGAAGGGCAGGTTGATCACCAGCAGCAGGAACGTGCCGATGAACATGCTGGCCAGCAGCGCCCAGACCAGGTCGCCCTCCTGCTCGAAGAGCAGGGGTCCCGGCTGCATCCCGTACTGCTGGAACGCCGCCAGCATCACGGCGGCCGTCGCGGACGTGGGCAGGCCGAGCCCGAGCAAGGGGACCATCGCGGTCGCCGTGGTCGCGTTGTTGGCGGCCTCCGGCCCCGCCACGCCCTCGATCGCGCCCCGGCCGAACTCGCTGTCGCCGCGCCGCCTGGCCAGCGCCTTCTCGGCTCCGAAGGACAGGAAGGTGGGGATTTCGGCGCCGCCGGCGGGGATCACGCCGAAGGGCAGGCCCAGCGCCGTTCCCCGCAGCCAGGGCTTCCAGGAGCGGCGCAGGTCCGCGCGTCCCAGCCACGGCGTGCCCGACGCCACCAGCTGGCCCGCGGCGGCCCGCTTCGGCCGGAACCCGGTGTGCAGGACCTCGCCCACGGCCAGCAGTCCGACCGTGATCACGACGATGCTGACCCCGTCCAGCAGCTGCGGGACGCCCAGGGTCAGGCGGATCGCGCCGCTCTGGTCGTCGATGCCGACCACGCTGATCGTCAGGCCGATGCCCAGAGCGGTGATGCCCCGCAGGGGGGAGGAGGTCACGACGGCGGCGGTGCACACGAAGGCCAGGACGGCGAGCGCGAAGTACTCGGCCGGTCCGAACCCGAGAGCCAGGACCACCATGCGCTGGGCGAAGAAGGCCACCACGGTCGTGGCCACGATGCCGCCCACGAAGGAGCCGATCACCGCCGCCGCCAGCGCCTGGGAGGCCCTGCCGCGCCGCGCCATGGCGTGGCCCTCGAACGCGGTGGCGATCGACGAGCTCTGCCCGGGGGTGTTGAGCAGGATGGACGTGGTCGCGCCGCCGAACTGCCCGCCGTAGTAGATGCCCGCGAACATGATGAACGCCGCGGTCGGCTCCAGCAGGAAGGTCAGGGGGAGCAGGAGGGCGACCGCCATGGACGAGCCCAGCCCCGGCAGGACGCCCACGGCCGTGCCCAGGACCACGCCGAGGAGGCACCACAACAGGTTGACGGGCGTCAGGGCCTCGGCGAACCCCGACATCAGGAGGGAGAAGGTGTCCACGGTGTTCACAGGACCTTTCCGAGCAGGCCGCTGGGCAGCGACACGTCCAGCAGGCCGGAGAAGCAGATCTGCACGATCGCGGCCAGGGCCACGGCCACGCACAGGTCCAGCAGGGGTGAGCGCCGGTCCAGGGCGAAGCTGACGCCCCAGAAGAGCAGGGTGCCCGAGAGCAGCCAGCCGAGCGGTTGGAGCAGCAGGACGTGGGCGGTCAGGGTCGCGGCCATGACGCCCAGGGTGCGCCAGTCGCCGTGTTCGCTCTTCGCGTCGGAGGCAGCGGCAACGGCGTCGGGGGCGGCCTCGGCGGCCGTGGTGGAAGCGGCCGCGGTCCCCGTCGTTTCGGCGGACGGGGAGCGCCGCACGGCCAGGACCGCGCGCACCCCCGCCACACACGCCGTGACGCCCAAGAGGGCGCCCACGGTCAGCGGGAAGAACTGCGGGCCCAGGAAGCCGCTGCTCTCCGGCACGCGGATCACCATGCCGCCCACGAGCAGGAAGAGGGCCGTCACCAGGGTCACCGCGGGCACGGCCAGCGCCGTGCCGAGGGCGGCGGGCGCGGGGTCGGCCGCGGGCTCCGGGGCGGCGGCGCCTGCCCCGGACCCGGTGT